>CAZKHR010000060.1:0-3016 GCA_964552745.1 uncultured Candidatus Saccharibacteria bacterium
TTGATATCAACTCCTCTATGACCTGTGCAGCCTCAATCGTACCATTACGGTAACGGTTCAGCGCCTGGTGTAGTAATTCTGAAAACTTAGCGTCTTTGACGGCATTTCTGGAAAATTTGGCTTTGATTTCGTCATTTAACAGCTTTTGTAGAGCTTCAACAGCTAGGTTCTTGCGCTCCATATTGCGAATTTCAGCAAAGAACTCATCACTCAGTACGGATATCTCTGGCTTTTCCAGACCTGCTGCCTCGAACACATCAACCACACCAACGGGCGCGATAGCCTTATCAACAATTTGCTTTAAGGCAGATCGATATTCTTCGTCTGTGACGACCTGCCCGCGATCGGCTACCTTTTCAATACGCGATTTGATAGCCTGAAAAAACGCCACCTCTTCTCGAATCGCTAACGCTTCGGGTTGTGGCATCGCAAGCGCATAGGCCTTGCTCAGTTCGAGCACATGCTGGCGAATTCTCTTTTCACCGTCGTCAACACCAAGGATATATTCCTCAGCATCTAGGATGATTTGCAACTTATCGTGCGTCGATGCATCAAAATACCGTCTGTAATCAAAATGTCCGAACATATCTCGCACCACCTCATAGCGCATCTTCATCTGAGCTACCGCTTCAGCAATGTCGAGCTGTGGCGTACCCTCACCACCACTTTGCGTATAGTCCGCCATAGCATCACGTAGCGCTCCTGCAACACCCAGATAGTCGACGACGAGGCCACCGGTCTTTCCCGGGAAGACCCGGTTCACTCGAGCGATTGCCTGCATCAAGTTATGGCCCTTTAGTGGCTTATCGAGATACATAGTGTGCATATTTGGCACATCAAACCCTGTCAGCCACATGTCACAAACAATTACCATCTCGAGCTTGTCATGAGGGTTCTTGATGCGCTTTTCGATCTCTTTGATGCGCTGCTTATTGCGAATGTGTGGCTGCAGATACTCGGCATCACTTGCAGACCCCGTGATAATCGCCTTCACCTTGCCCTGCCTATCGTCATCACTGTGCCAGTCAGGTCGATAGGCCACAATCTTTTCGTATAACTCCGCTGCGATGCTGCGGCTCATTGTCACCACCATACCCTTGCCTTCCAGTGACTCTTGGCGCTGTTCAAAATGCTGGATGATATCTAGTGCAATCACATTTAGTCGTTCAGCATTACCAACGATCGCTTCCTTTTGGGCATATTCGGCCTTCAGTTTGTCTTGGCGATTTGCTTCTTCGCCCTCCAGGAGGTCATCGACTTCCCGATCAAGCCATCGCTTAGTGTCCTCGTCCATATTGAGATCAACCAGACGACTTTCATAGTAAATCGGCACCGTCGCGCCATCATCAACCGCTTGCTTAACGTCATAGACATCGACATAATCGCCAAATACTGCTGGTGTCGACTTGTCGTCACGTTCAATAGGCGTGCCAGTAAAGCCAATGTAGCTGGCAGCGGGCAAGGCATCGCGCATATACTTGGCATAACCATACACCAACTGTGCGTCACTCTCACGGATTCGTGCCTTCATGCCGTATTGGCTACGATGTGCTTCGTCCGCCATAACAATGACGTTGCGCCGATCAGTCAGGACAGGCAGTGTATCTTCTTCGCCCTCAGGCGAGAATTTCTGTATGGTCGTAAAGATGATTCCACCAGCGTTACGATTGAGTAGCTCACGTAGTTCGTGGCGATTATTAGCCTGTTTCGGGTCTTCGCCGAGTAGCTCCCGACAAGCACTGAATGTGCCAAATAGCTGTCCGTCGAGGTCATTTCGATCAGTCACCACCACAACCGTCGGGTTACTTAGTTCGCGGCTACGCATCATCTTGCCGGTATAAAACACCATGCTCAGCGACTTGCCTGACCCTTGCGTATGCCAAACCACACCCGCGCGCTGGTCGCCCTGTTCGCCACTTGCTCGCAGCGTACTTTGGAGCGATTTATTGACCACCCAGTATTGGTGGTAGGCGGCAACTTTTTTAACAAACTTTGTATCGTCTTTGTCGTCACGTTCAAATACAATGAAATTTTGGATGATATCGAGCAGGCGAGATTTATCAAACACTCCACGCGCCAGCACATCCATCTGTGGCACGTTGCCGGCTTCTTTTACGCCATCGATCGTCTTCCACGGCATCATCCGCTCGAACGGACTGGTGACAGTGCCCATTTGCGCGTCGATCCCGTCGCTGATAACACACAGCTCATTGAAGCGGAACGTATCGCCGATCTCTCGCTTGTACGTTTGCAGCTGCCTATATGCCGCGAGCAGACTAGCCTTGCTGTCTGTGGCATTTTTCAGCTCTATCACCACTAGCGGCAAGCCATTTACGTACAGTACGATGTCTGGTCGACGATTATAGTCGCCCTGAAGTACGGTTAGCTGGTTGATTGCGATAAAGTTGTTGTTGTCGGTGTTATCAAAATCAACCACTCGCACCAAGTCATGCTTCGTTTCGCCCGTGTAGTCGCGGTACTGTACGGGAACACCTTGCGTCAGTAGCAGGTGAAATTCATGATTATTTTCGAGCAGCGTTGGCTTATCGACACGAACAATCTTTTTGAACGCTTCGTCGAGCGCCGTTTGTGGAATGTGTCGGTTTAGCCGTATCAGCGCACCAGCGAGCTTATTGCTTAAGACTGTGTCGCGATAATCTCTCTCACCGCTGCCATCAGGACCGATGTCCGGACCGTGCAAGATCTGCCAGCCCATTTGCTGAAGCGTTTCGAGCGTTGACTGTTCGATGTGATCTTCGGTCATGCTGTAATCAGTATAGCAGATATGAGAGTAGACCGAATAACCGCTGGTACTAACTCGCGGTCTTTACAACTTCCTTGCTCTTGATAGTTGCACGAATCCTTTTTCGAATCTGAGTCGTTGACATATTAGTTATAGTTTATCATGCTAGTAATTGATTAGAACACAAATCGTTTCGCTACTTCGCTGTGTTCGGATTTTACTACGGTCTTCCATTTTGCAGTTTCATTCGGTGGTCCAATCTCATTTTTTGAG
>CAZKHR010000060.1:3026-4528 GCA_964552745.1 uncultured Candidatus Saccharibacteria bacterium
ATGCCATCAATATCTCTACGTGTCGCAAATCTTCGTCTACATATAGGATACACCTATTACCTGACGCCTTTGGTGATATGCGTGTCCCAGCTACAGCAAAATCTAGTTTAACAATTTTCTGCAAGCCATTATCAAATATCAGATCAGCTCGCTTGTAAGCCAGCATGGAGTCAATGCGCCTACATACATCCGTTATGTCATCTCTAGTTGTCTGCCACGCGTTTTTATACCGCTTTGAAAATACCTTGGCATAGTGCCGTTCGGCGTACTTGCTCCATGAGCAACTATAGTTTTGCGAGACCGGTCGCTGGTCCATAAACCTTCTCTGGGTCTTCTTGAGTGATCAAACCGTAGGGTATAATTTCACCTTCACGACAGATCTGCCATGGCAGTTGTTCGTGAGTAAAATCGACAATTTCTTGAGTTTGCTTATCTTTCCAAGCCTCACCTATAATCTGTATCACTTTGCGCTCGTCATCACTCAGCTTACTGTGGGGCGCATCACCACGCTCTACCATAGATATCATAAATGCACGTCCGCTTGGTTCTAGATCGATGGTTCCATCATCAACCATCTCATCAATAGCACGGAAGTATACATCGGGAACTGGTCCGCGCGGTAGTCTGCGATAACTCATACCAGACATCGGCTTTTGATTGTTGTAATACCAGCTGAAGTCTGCCAAGTACACCAGCTTTGCAAGTTTGGTCTTGGTTATCTTGCCATCAATACTATCAGCGCCAAATTGCAGAGCATTTAGTATGATCTGTTTATATTTATCTACGGAAGCTTGAGGATCGATAAATGTTGATACACCGTCAGGCGCGCCTCTCAACTCACCTTCGTCCACACGAAACATGGCAGCAAGTACTTCCAACTGAGAAAGCGTCAGATCTTTGTCGCCTGATTCGATTTGTGCATACGTAGGCCGGCTCATCTTTAGTGCCTCTGCCGCTTGTGCTTGCGTATAGCCTGCAGCAGTCCTTGCCTTCTCTATATTTCGCGAAAGATTACTCATATACCACTTCCTTTCTGCGTTTAGACATAGTTACTACATTCTATACTACCACGGCTGTGTAAAAATTACAAGGAAAATATGTAAAACTTACTGTCATTGGCTGTAGGATATGGTATAATAGAGAAGTAGACCTAATTAAGACAAAAACGAGGTTTCGAAAGTCTTTGGGGGTATACAAAGCAGCCGGAGGGCTGCGCCCTACAATTAGCAAAATACACTCGCGGCAACGAGTGTATCCGAGTAGTACCAGTTTTTCGTAGTTTCTGGGTACGCTCCTGATTGTGGCAAATTTACTAACATATACCAAACTACAAGAAAGGAGTCTATTATGGCTCAAAAACAAGTTCACACCGTCACACGCCCAGGTGGCTGGGGTAATAAAAGTGCTGGCGCGTCAAAGGTAGCGAAAATCTACCCAACAAAGGCCGCGGCGCAGGCAGCTGGTCGTAAAACCGCCATTAGCCAAAAGGCGGAGCACGTCAT
>CAZKHR010000061.1:0-4497 GCA_964552745.1 uncultured Candidatus Saccharibacteria bacterium
GCGTAGTAACCGAGCGTCGCTTAGGTGAAGTAGTCACCTCGACCGGCTCTTCACCCGGTAGCAACCTGAAGCTACCCGGCAAATCCGATGGCCGCTTCAACTGACTGTAGTTCATCGCACGCACCCCCGATATCTGCTTTTATGGTATAATATCATTGTAGTATGTTGAGCTTCATAAAACAACATAGCACTCACGGAGGTAAAAACCATCATGCCTAAACTGCGCGTCGCAATGATCACCCCACCATGGCTTGCCTTGCCAATTAAGGGTTACGGCGGTATTGAACTGGTCATCGAAGGCTTAGTCCGAGGATTAACCGAGTTAGGGGGAGTGGAAGTAGAGATTTTCGGCAACGGCGCCCGGACGATGCGTGGCATTAAAACTCACTCTCTTTATAAAACTGAGCAATTTGAGCATATTGAACGACCATATTATGAAGCCATATCCATCCTACACGCCCACATGTCTTTCTCACTCAATAAGATAAAGAATGATGGCAAATTTGACATCATCCATGACCACAACACTTTTCTCGGCTCCACTCTACTCAGTTACGCCACCCACGACCGACGCCTACCGCCAGTCCTTCACACCCTTCATGGTCCACCACCAAGTAGCGAAGAAACTATTAAGCGTGGTGTGCCCGACAATAGACCACAGTTTAAACAACTAGAAGATATGTGTCGTATGTATATGGTCGGTATTTCCGAATCCCTAAATCGAGCTATGCCAACTGTCAGCCAAGGTCACATCTTAAAGGCCGTACATAATGCTATTAGACTAGAAAATTTTCCATTCGTCGAAAATAAGAAGAATTACTATATAACCCTAGCCAGGTTCACGCCAGACAAGGGCCAGCACATTGCCGTTAAATATGCCATTAAACACCGTAAGCGCCTACGAATGGCGGGCACCGTCGCCGGTATTGGCTCATACCAGAAGCTTCTGCTAGAGCTATCGAACCCAACTAGTAGTTATCGCTCAATTGAGGGCTTTAAATACTACAGTGATCAAATTCTACCCCATGTACTCAGCCATCCAAGCATAACCTACTCAGGCAACCTAAGTGGTCAAAAAAAGAACAAGTTCATCTCAGAAGCCAAGGCCTTACTCTTCCCTATTCAGTGGGAGGAGCCGTTTGGCATGGCGGTAATTGAAGCAATGGCCTGTGGCACCCCTGTCGTGGCAATGAATCGTGGCGCTATGCCAGAAATTATCGAGCATGGTGTAAATGGATTTTTAGCAAATAATGAAAAAGAGTTCGAGGAATACATGCTAAGAGTTGAAGAAATTAACCCAGCCGACTGTCGCCAAACTATCAAAGAAAGATTTTCAGCCATCGCCATGGCACGAGCTTATGTCGAACGATACGAGGAAGTTATTAGGATAGCTCAAAGACATTGAACATGAAAACCTACGCGATCACTATGTCTATGCTAGAATTGCTATTTACGCAAGTTCGACGAAACTCCGACCAAGCCGGAAGCGGAAACCAGTTCAATCAACCAGTCCGCACATCGGCCGACTTAAACCAGTCTATCTTCTTCGGTCGATACTGTGACGTATAAATCGGCGCCTCTGGATACATCTCATGCACTGCCAATATCACCTTCTCCGCCCCACCAACACCAGTTAGCCAGTCGCAAACGAGAGCAATTTGACACTTTGTGAGCATTTTACTTGACAGATTGTGACTGTTTTACTTGACAGATTGTAAACGTATATGCTATAATTCAAACATGGCATATGTTACACGACTAGTCGAAAACCGTATCAAGTCAGCTCTTGACGCATCGGGAGCGATATTCCTCAGGGGCGCTAAAGCCTGTGGTAAAACTGAAACCGCCCTGCGCTTTGCAAAAAGCGACATTAACCTGCAAGCAAGCGCTCGCAACCGGCTCCTAGCAGAAATATCTCCTCAAGATGTCCTCACTGGTGACACACCCAGACTGGTCGATGAATGGCAAGAAGTCCCTTCCATCTGGAATAACGTCAAGATTGAAACCGACCAACGCAAAACATCTGGGCAATTCATCTTGACTGGCTCCGCAACTCTCGGAGATAAAGACAAGCTCCACTCTGGAGCAGGCAGAATTATCACCATCGACATGTCTACCCTGACTTGGGCAGAATTAGGCTATTCAAACTCATCAGTCAGCCTTAGCCTCCTTCTCCAAGGAGAAGAGCCTCAAGCAAAACAAAACCAGACTGAGCTAAAAGATATCTTACAGCGACTAGTAATCGGTGGTTGGCCAGGGCTTATTGGCAAAACTGAGCGTGATGCTATTGCCATGAATAGGTCATATGTGGACTTACTACTCGGTGACAGTATTAGCAGGGTCTCGGGTGTAAATCGTAACAAGCAAAAAGCCGAAAATATCCTCCAGTCGCTCGCTAGAAATACTGCTACTACTGTCGACATATCGACCATCACAGCCGACACCGAGCGTCAAAATTCCAGCTCTTCTGTTTCACGCCAAACCACCTACGACTACCTAGATGACCTTTCACAGCTAATGATTTTGGTTAATCAGCCAGCTTGGAATGTGCACATCCGTTCATCGGCAAGTTTGCGTATCACTCCAAAGCGACATCTCGTAGACCCTTCTCTAGCCTGTTCTGCTCTAGGATTATCTTCCAGTCTATTGCTCAACGATCTAAACTTTTCAGGATTTTTGTTTGAATCACAAGTTTTTCACGACCTGACCGTATACGCCGCAGAAAATGACGCCAAACTAGCCTACTACAGAGACTCGTCCGGCACAGAAGTCGATATTATTGTCGAAAAGCGAGATGGGTCATGGGCGGCATTTGAGGTAAAGCTTGGCGACACCGGCCTAGACGAGGCTGCCGACAAACTGCTCGATTTCGCTCAAAATATCGACCAAACACGATCAAAACCCGCTGGCTCATTAAATATCATCACCGGCACAGGCCTAGCCTACACCCGCCCAGATGGTGTTAATGTATTACCGCTCAGTGTTATTGGTGCGTAACAGCCTTCCAGATTGGTCATCAGCATAACTCTCTTATCTCACAGATTGCGGGTTATTTATGGATTTTTAGTACAATTTTGCAGATTAATGTATTTCAAAACGCTAACTACTAGGAGTTATTTGACACTTTGTGAGCATTTTACTTGACACTTTGTGAGCAATAGCCCCTCAAAACAATTCTTAGCCATATCCCAATAGATAGGCTATAATATATACAATATGAGTAATCAGAAGCGAGTTTGTGTTATTATTCCTGCCTATAATGAATCGACGGTTATCGCTGATGTCGTAAGAGAGGCCAAGAAGACTTTTTCTAATGCAAAAAACTACTCTATAGATATCGTCGTCATCAATGATGGGTCAAGGGACAACACATCTGCTGAGGCCAAAAAAGGTGGTGCGGTCGTGATTGATCATATCCTCAACTCTGGTGCCGGAGGTGCCACCTTGACCGGCCTAGCCTACGCCAGGCATCGCCCCTACGACATAGCCGCTACTATGGACGCAGATGGCCAGCATGCACCTGAGGATGTCGTAAAAGGCATTAAGAAAATAGACAAAAGCTCTAGTGGGCTCCTAATCGGTAGTCGACTTATCGATAGCGAAGGCATGTCAAAAACCAAAGTCCTTGGCAACAAAGGCCTGAGTCTTATCACCAAGGTACTATTCGGGGTAAATGTCACCGACTCTCAGTCTGGGCTTCGTATCTACTCACGTGCTGCTATCGAAAACCTAGACTGGAAAACTACTGGTTACGAGTTTTGTTCCGAGATGATCTGGCGCGCAAAACAGCTCGGTATCGAGATCGAGGAGTTCCCTATTCAGGCAATCTACACAGACTACTCTCGATCAAAAGGACAGAACAACTGGAATGCTATAAATATTGTTAAGCGTTTATTCAAACAGCGCATCGTGGAGATTTTTGAATGAGATATCTAATCTTAGTACTGCTAAATCTACCGATCATACTGGTCGCACTAGTAAACATCGTCACTCAGTATAAACTAAAAAAGGTGTCAGCTGGTCGCTTTCGTCACCAGTTAATACTGTGGATAGTTATTATGGTCGTACTCATTGGATCTTTCCCGCTATACAATATGGCGAACGGCAAGCCGGCCTTCGACTCAGAGGAGCTAAGTTTATTTGATATAGTTCAAACCACGGCCATCATCTTCCTGTTCTATATCGTAAATAATCAGCGTCAACGCAACGATCAGAGTGAGCGAAGACTACGAGAATTGCATCAAGAGCTATCGATAGGCCTATCAGATAAACAATAGCTGAACATGTGGACTAATCCTCGATAATTTATTACTATAATAGAGTAGTCTAATGTAATCAATGACGGGAGATTTAGGTGTTTAAAGATAAAATTCTACTTATTACAGGCGGTACAGGCTCTTTTGGAAATGCCGTGTTGAAACGATTTCTAGATACTGACATACAAGAGATTCGTATTTTCTCACGGGATGAGAAAAAGCAAGATGACATGCGGAAATT
>CAZKHR010000062.1:0-4485 GCA_964552745.1 uncultured Candidatus Saccharibacteria bacterium
CAATCGGCGACGGTCGGCGTTGGTGATGATCAGCGTGCGGTGTTGCAGGGTGGGGTATCGATGAACTCAATGGTTTTTCGAGATGGAGTTGAACACGATCCGGTGCGAGAAATGATCTTGCCAGGTTTGTTTATAGTGCTGTTTTACTTATTGATTGGTTTTTTTGGCGGGCAAATGCTCAATAGTACGATTGAGGAAAAGGAGAATCGAACAATTGAGATGCTACTCACGACTGTCGAATCAAAAACTTTGATTACTGGTAAGATACTGAGTCTAGTGTCGTTGGCGGTTATTCAGGGTTTGTTGATTTTGGTGCCAATTTTGGTGATGTATTTCTCGGTAGGCTCACAGTTGCAGTTACCAAATTTTGATTTGACTAGTTTACCGGTAGACTGGGTGCGAATTGGTATCGGAGCGTTGATATTTAGCTCTAGCCTAATCTTGTTCACTGGTTTATTGGTTGCAATTGGTTCGGCTATGCCAACTGCCAAGGAGGCGTCGCAGTGGTTTGGTATCGGTGTGACCGCTTTTATTTCCTACCCTGATTCGCCATTTGTTCAATTTTTGAGTCTTTTCCCACTGACTTCGCCGATTCCTTTGATGTTGCGAAATGCTGTCGGTAACCTACCGCTGGGCGAGGCGCTACTGGGTATAGCTATTTTGACAGCCTCGGCGGTTATTATTATGTTGCTGGCGGTAAGAATTTTCCAGGTTGGCGCTATGCAGTATGATTCTAAGCTTTCACTTTCATCGCTACGCCGTCGCCGGCAAAATTTACCCGATTAGTTTGAATAATTTTGGTGTTTTTAGTATAATTACCACATGAAAGTACGCTTAGATATCGATACTAATACATTTGTGCGTTTTTGGTTGGTGGTGATTGGCTTTGGTCTGGCGGGAATGATGATTTACTCGGCACGCGAGGCCTTGTTTATTGTCGGTGCGGCAATGTTTTTTGCGCTGGCACTAAGTGGACCAGTGGCACGACTAGCGAAGGTTTTTCCTAGTAAGAGTCGATTAGGTGGTACGGCGTTAGCATATACACTGATAGTACTGATATTGAGTTTAGTAGTCTGGTTTGTTATTCCGCCATTGGTGCAACAGTCGGCTAAGTTTGCTGCAACTATTCCAGCGATTGCCGATAACGTTAATGAACAGTGGCATGGTTTGCGTGATTTTATCGAGACTAATAATTTACAGCCTCAGGTCGATAGTGCGCTAGAGAGTATCAAGGATCAGTCGGCAAAATGGGCGACCGATGCTGGCGCGAATATTATCGGTAGCGTGGGTTCGGTTGCATCGACTCTCGTTTCGGTTTTCTTGGTAATTGTACTGTCATTTCTGATGTTGCTGGAGGGGCCAACTTGGACGAAGCGTATTTGGTCGGTCTATAAAGATAAGCAAAAAATGCGTGAGCATCGGCGTATAGCTTCGCGAATTACCTCGGTAATTACCGGGTATGTGACTGGTCAGTTGACGGTTTCAGCAATTGGTGCCGCTGCGGCTGGCTTGGCGGTGTTTTTGCTGAGTTTCATCTTCCCTATTCCAGCCAATTTGGCTATGCCGACGATTTTGCTGACATTTGTACTGTCGCTCATTCCAATGTTCGGTGCCACCCTAGCTGGTGCTTTGGTTGGTATCTTGCTGTTGCTTAACAATCTGACAGCAGCGGTTATTTATGTTATTTACTTTATAATTTATCAGCAAATTGAAAATAACTTTATCTCGCCGGTCATTCAGGCGAAGAAGGTTGAGTTGTCTGCGCTGATTGTGTTGATTGCTGTGACAATTGGTGTTTACATCGGGGGTATGCTGGGTGGTATTATTGCGATTCCGATAGCTGGTACGATCAAAGTACTTATCGAGGAATATCTCGCTCACCGCAGTGGTGGCGATAGTGGGCCAAAAACAAGTATTGTGGAGGCCGAAAAAGGCGAATTAAAAAAGCGTATTGCTAAGGTCTAGTCGCTATACTGCCAAGTTGTTCCACTCGGAGTGTCTTTAACGGTAATTCGTTGAGTTGCTAATTTGTCGCGAATGCGGTCCGAGCCAACCCAATCTTGATTGTCGCGCAAACGTTGTCGTTCAATCAGTAATTGCTTGATTTCATCGGAAACATCGGCGGTTGCTGCTATTATGCCCAGTCCGAACAGTTCGTCGATTGTTTCAAGGAGTGCTATCAGCGACGCTTGGTGAACTTTATCGAGTGGCGTATTGTCTAGTTTAGAGAACTCTTGGTCAATAATAGCCAAAGCCTTCGGAGTGTCTAAATCATCTTTTAGGGCCTCAACGATAGCTTGTTTGCTAGCATAAAATTGTACGTAATTTTCGTCTTTTTTGTTTTCATCTTGATCTAGCGTGTCATGAGTTTGATGGCGAAGAGAGGCATAGTTTCGCCAGTTGTGCAGTCGGTTATGAGCGGCGGCGAGTGTCTCCCAGGTGAAATTCCCCTCGGTACGATAGTGCCGTTCAATCACTGCCAACTTAAAGTCCATGGCTGTAAATCCGCGCCCAATGACATCTGACAGTGTATAGATATTACCTAGACTTTTACTCATTTTTTGACCATCAACCTTGATGTGGTTGTTGTGAAGCCAGATTTTGGCAAATTGCTTACCAGTTATGCTTTCGGTTTGAGCAATTTCGTTGGTGTGGTGTACGGGGATATGGTCAATTCCACCGGTGTGAATATCAATCTGATCGCCAAGTGTTTCGCGAGCAATAACCGAGCACTCCAGGTGCCAGCCGGGGAACCCCTTGCCCCACGGACTATCCCATTCCATGTCACGTTTGGTGTTGGTTGGTGAGAATTTCCAAATAGCAAAGTCGGTAATATTGCGCTTACCCTCCACGCTTACCCTCGCTCCAGCTTCCAGTCCCTCGATATCTAGTCGCGCCAGCTTGCCATAGTCGTTTAGTTTTGACGTATCAAAGTACAGTCCGTCGCCAGCAATGATGTAAGTTAGCCCTTTGGTCTCTAGCTCACGCGCAAAAGCGATTTGCTGGTCGATAAACTTAGTAGCTGGCTCTAGGTGGTCTGGACGAATCAATTGCAAGATGTCATAGGCTTCGTGACTTGCAATATCACTATATTTTTTAGCGACATCCCAGGCGGTTTTGCCTTCTTGGCGTGCGCCTTTTTGCATCTTGTCCTCGCCCGAGTCATCATCACTGGTTAAATGTCCAACGTCGGTGATATTTTGTGTGCGCTCGATATTGAAGCCCTGGTAGTTTAGTAGGCGAATTAATACATCCCAGTAAATATAACCAGTCCAGTTACCGATGTGTGGCTGGCTGTAAACAGTTAGGCCGCAGGTGTAGATTTTCACTGTTTCGCTTAGTGGCTTGAATTCCTCTTTTTGGCGAGTTAAGGTATTGTAAAGCTTCACGCTAGTTCCCTTAGTGTCTTATCGGTGGCGGTTAATATCTCCTTGAGTGCCTCGTCATATGCTTCGTAGATTCTAAATCCAGCGGCATAGTCGTGTCCACCGCCACCAAAGAATCCAGCGATATCGGCGGCAACTGGTGTATTGGTCAGTAATTTACCGGTCAGCTTACCATCAGGGTAGGTCTTGATAGCGATAGCCACTTCGACCTCTTCCACCAGGCGCATTTCGTCAAGCACTAGGACGCTGGGATTGTATTTGTCGCTATAGGCCTGAATCTCTTCAAACGGAATGTGTATTAGGGCAAGCTTGCCGTCAAGAAAATATTCAATACGTTGAATAAGTGCGCCCTTGTATTCAAGAATTTCTGGGGCTTTTTTCATAAATTCTCGACGCCGTTCTTCTATTTGAGCATTCGATGCGCCCAATTCGGTCAACTTCCCAGCCACAAAAAAGCTCTCAGCGGTTGAACTCTGAGTGGTCAATCCGCGGCTATCGCTCATTAGGGCAATGAGTAGATTCTCAGCCGCCTGAGAGTTGATGTTCCATTGACAGTTTTGGGCAAGACTAAAGATTACTTCGCTAGTGCTGACTGCCGGCTGATTGAGAATGTTTGCATTGAATGTGAGCGTACTGCCAGAGGCGTGGTGGTCGATGACTAGCACTTCCTGTGTCTCTAGTGCACTGCGGGCACCGGGAATTTTAAAAGTTTTAGATAGCAAAATTTCGGCGGTGGTGTCGACAATAATATATAGGTCGGCCTGCTGATTAAATTCGGTTACCACCCTGTCCCAGCCGTTGATATAGCGTAGGTATTTGGGTAGCTCAATTGGGCAATGAAGCTGGACGGTTTTGCCCATGTCGCCGAGAATTTCTTCAAGTGCTAGGGCGCTTCCTAGGCTGTCGCCGTCGGGGTTTTCTGCCTGAATAACGATAATTTTTTGGGCAGCTTCAATGAGGGTTTTTGCAGTTTCAAACATAGGTATAGTGTAGCATGATTTGCATTATACGTCGAAGTATGATATAATGAAAGGATAGGGCTAATCCTGCCCACAACCCCCAATTGCAACAAGTTGGGTTTTTGTTTTGTCGGGTTGAG
>CAZKHR010000063.1:0-4452 GCA_964552745.1 uncultured Candidatus Saccharibacteria bacterium
GGAGCTTGGTCTCGATGTATTCTCGTAGCTTCATATCCTCCACTATACGCATACCCTGGTACTTTGCATACTTACGACGGACATAGGCCTTGTGCTGAGCCTTGGCGGGCTGGTAGCTGCCCTTGACGGCGTTACTGGTCCGTTCACGGTAGATAGTGCTGCGATGTCGACCAAGCACCTCACCAATCTCTGCATCTGAATAGCCTCGCCCCAGCAAAATACCAATCTCTAACCGCTCGTCTTTGGTGATCTGTCTATACTGCTTCATACACAGCCACAATACCAGTCGGGTTAGCGCCCGACCGGCATAAGGGGTGTGTTGCAGTTCATATTTAAGTTTAGGTAGTCTCAGATACAAAGGTGTTGAGCTGACGTAGCGACTGGAAAAACTTCGTAAAGTCCTGTATACTATATCAGCTATGGCTGAGGTAATTCGAGTAAAAGGTGCGCGTGAGCACAATTTGAAAAACATTGATGTAGAGATTCCGCGCGATAAGTTCGTGGTAGTCACCGGCCTGTCGGGTTCGGGCAAGTCTAGCTTGGCGTTCGATACAATTTATGCCGAAGGCCAGCGTCGATATGTTGAGAGTTTATCAAGTTATGCCAGGCAATTTCTGGGCGTCATGGATAAGCCAGATGTTGATAGTATTGAGGGTCTGAGCCCAGCAATCTCTATTGATCAGAAATCGACCAGTCGCAATCCGCGCTCGACGGTGGCGACAGTGACGGAAATTTATGATTATTTGCGTCTGTTATTTGCTCGTATCGGTATACCGCATTGTCCAGTTTGTAGTAAAGAAGTCACGCGACGAACAATGGACGCAATTGTTAAAGAAGTCGAGAAACAATACGCCGATAAGAGGCTGCTGATTTTGGCGCCAATCGTTAAGGGTAAAAAGGGTGAATTTGCCCACATTCCTGAGCAATATCGTCGCTTGGGCTATGCTCGTGTGCGTGTTGATGGTGTTGTTTACGCGCTGGATGAGTTTCCGGAATTGCAGAAAAGCTATAAGCACGACATTGAGTTAGTGGTTGATCGCCTGGTGTTACTGAGTGATATGCAATCGCGCTTGACTCAGAGTGTTGAGCAGGCGCTAGAATTAGGGCAGGGTGTGATTGAAATTATGGATGCTGACTCCGAGGAGATTAAGGTTTTTTCTCAACGTTACGCTTGTATTGATCATCCAGAGGAAGAAATTCCTGAACTTGAGCCGAGGCTATTTAGTTTCAATGCTCCGCAAGGAGCTTGTCCGACCTGTACTGGTCTGGGCAGTCGGCTAGAGGTTGATCCAGGGCTGGTATTTAATGGCAATTTGACTTTAGCCGAGGGTGCAATTCGTCCATACAACCGCGTCAATGTCGATTCTTGGTATCTCAAGCGACTTTCGTCAGTTGGTGAGGCGCATGGATTTGGTATAAGAGTGCCAGTCAATGACCTGAGCGACGAAGTTAAGCAAAAAATATTATATGGTACAGGCAGTCAACAGTATACCGTCGATCTTGGCGGTGGGCGCAGTTATAAAACGACATACGAAGGGGTTATTCCAAATCTTGAGCGTCGATGGAAAGAGACCGATAGCGATTTTATGCGTCGTGATATTGAAAGATTTATGCGCCAACGAAATTGTTTTGCATGTAAAGGCGCGCGTCTTAAGCCGGTGGTATTGGCGGTAACGGTTAACGGCTTAAGTATCATGGACGTAACAAGCTTGGCGGTTGATCAAGCGCTAGAACTGTTTAGCTCATCGACAGATGATTTTACCGAAAAGGAATTAGAAATTGGTCAACAGATTTTTAAAGAGATTCGAGCACGACTTGGTTTTATGCACGACGTAGGTTTGAGTTATCTCGAACTTGGTCGAGCGGCCAATACTTTGTCTGGTGGTGAAGCGCAGCGAATTCGTCTAGCAACACAGATTGGCGCTGGCTTGCGGGGGGTACTCTACGTACTAGATGAACCGTCAATCGGCCTGCATCAACGCGATAATGACCGGCTGATTGCTACCCTCAAGCGCTTGCGAGATTTGGGCAACACTGTCTTGGTTGTTGAGCATGACGAAGATACCATCCGTCAGAGTGATTTCCTGGTCGATATGGGCCCGGGAGCTGGCGTGGCTGGTGGTCAGGTGGTGTCAATTGGTACACCCGAAGAGGTGGCGAAAAATCCTGATAGCTTGACTGGTCGGTATTTGGCGGGCACGGAAAAGATTGAGATTCCCAAGAAGCGACGTAAAATTGTTAAAGATCGTCAGCTAGTAGTGCGTGGGGCG
Organism: uncultured Candidatus Saccharibacteria bacterium; assembly: GCA_964552745.1. Taxonomy (GTDB): domain Bacteria; phylum Patescibacteriota; class Saccharimonadia; order Saccharimonadales; family Saccharimonadaceae; genus Nanosynbacter. The sequence goes on from CAZKHR010000063.1 coordinate 2,271, forward strand.
CGTGAGAATAACCTTAAAAACATAGATGTCGCCTTTCCGCTCGGCGTAATGACAGTTGTTAGTGGTGTGTCTGGTTCTGGCAAATCAACCCTTGTTAACGATATTTTAGCCAAAGAACTAGCCGCACGCCTAAATCGCTCGACTGCCGTACCTGGCACACACGACCGTGTTGACGGCTTAAAATACCTCGATAAAGTTATTGTTATCGATCAGTCGCCAATTGGTCGCACACCGCGCTCAAATCCAGCGACCTACACCGGCATATTTACGCCTATTCGCGAACTTTTCGCTTCAACTCCCGAGGCGAATGTTCGAGGCTATAAGGCTGGGCGATTTAGTTTTAATATCAAGGGCGGACGATGCGAACACTGCCAGGGTGACGGTGTAATTAAGATTGAGATGCATTTCTTACCCGATGTTTACGTGGTTTGTGACGAATGTAAGGGTAAGCGATATAATCGTGAAGCGCTGGAGATTAAGTACAAAGGCAGTACGATTAGTGATATTTTAGATATGACTATCGAAGAGGCTACGGAGTTCTTTGCGAATGTGCAGGCGATTTCACGAAAGTTGCAAACTCTAGTCGATGTTGGTTTGGGTTATATTCGTCTCGGTCAACCGGCTACAACCTTTTCTGGTGGCGAAGCACAGCGCATTAAGCTGGCGACCGAGCTTTCTCGTCGCTCAACTGGCAAAACGATGTATGTTCTTGATGAGCCAACAACTGGTCTGCACTCAGCTGACGTTAAGCGGTTACTGAAAATATTGCATAAGTTGGTCGAGGGCGGCAACTCGATGATTGTGATTGAGCACAATCTTGATGTTATTAAGTGCGCTGATTATATTGTCGATATGGGCCCTGAGGGTGGTATGGGTGGTGGTACGATTGTGGCAAGCGGTACACCAGAGGAAATCACTAAGGTTGATGCGTCGTTTACCGGTGCGTACCTTAGGGGTCTTTTTAGCTAACCGCAACCGTTAAGCTTGCATTTTTAAGTAATCTGTGATACAATAAGGGTATATGGGGTCAGATGACCTCATAGGATGAAATCCTATGTCTCACTGTTTTTAGAAAAACGAAATTTCCTAGGCTGTTCATCATATAAGAACTCCTAAATGGAAAGGAAAAATATGTCATATCAACGAAACGGCGCATCGCGTCGTTATCACTCGGGCGCAAAACGCCCGCTACACAAGCGTAATCATCGGGCGAACAGCAAATCGACTATTCATCCGAGCATGTTTGTTAACAGGGCGGTCGCACCAGCTAAAGAAGTGAGCTATGAACCGCAGCACGCCTTTGCTGATTTTGGTCTGAACACCAAGACGACTGCCGTCTTAGCGCATCTTGGCTTTAGTCAGCCGACACCGGTTCAGGATCAGTGCATCCCGCTGGCTCTAGAGGGCAAGGACGTTATCGGCTTGGCAAATACCGGTACTGGCAAGACGGCTGCCTTTACTCTCCCGGTAATCGAAAAAACTAGTGCCAATCGCCAAGTAGTTAGCACGCTAGTTCTTGCGCCAACTCGTGAGTTAGCCCAGCAGATTGATGCGGATTTACGAAAATTTGCAGCTGGTCAGAAGATTTATTCGGCACTTGTTGTTGGTGGATCGAATATTAATCAGCAAATTCGTCAAATTCAACGTGGTCCGCACGTGGTTGTTGGTACGCCGGGTCGGGTCAAGGATCTTATTCAGCGACGAGTTTTGCGCTTGAGTCAGGTGACGACATTTGTTTTGGATGAGGCCGATCGCATGTGTGATATGGGCTTTGTTGGCGACATCAGGTCAATTGAGTCTGAGATGTCACGTCAGCGACAAACTTTGTGCTTTAGCGCGACTATGACGACCAATGTTCAGAAAATTGTCGAGGAGTTTATGATTGACCCGGAGACGGTCACAGTGGTCAAGGGTGCGACAAACGATCATATCGAGCAAAATATTATTGAGGCACGTGATAAGGCTCATAAAATAGACCTATTGCACGAGCTTTTGGTCAAGGAGTCATATGACAAGGTGATAATCTTTGGTGAAACGAAGTATGGCGTGCAACGTCTGGCTGATAAGCTGTCAGCGAACGACCTGACCGCGGTGGCTATTCATGGTAATAAATCGCAATCTCAACGAGAGAAGGCACTGCGAACGTTTAAAAATGGCGATGTGCGTATCTTGGTGGCGACTG
>CAZKHR010000064.1:0-4311 GCA_964552745.1 uncultured Candidatus Saccharibacteria bacterium
CGTCCGGCTGTCGTCTGCCTGAATTTGACAATAGTATAGTACAATAGTTCGCAAGGAGAAATTAGAGGAGTTTTTATGGGTATAAAAGCAGTCATCTTCAAAGAAGAGATGTCACGATATATTTTCAATATGAATGCAGGTACATTTGTCCGACTGCTGTTGCTTGGTTTAGTAGTCGGTATGTTTGCTTGGGCGCTAGCAATTGCTATGGATCGATATATGATTTCGCCGTTCTTTTGCGGTAACGACGCTAGTGTTTCGGTTTGTCTAAATAGCACGGTGATTGGCGGCAATATTGCAACGGTACTGATGGGTGTTATGGCGGTGCCATTATTGGCGGCACTCAGGACTAAACGTGCGCTATTGGTTGCACTGGCTGCGGTGATAAGTTTATGGGGAATTGTCGGCTGGGTTGCTGGCCCTTGGTATGTGTCTTTGCTTTGGACAATGGGCGTTTATGCTGTTGTCTATGTTACACTCGGATGGCTTAATCGACTACGTGGCAATGGAGCCGCAATCTTCTTTATAGCTTTGTTTGTATTGCTTTCTAGATTAGTTGTTGTATTTTCATAAGTACTATCTTCCGTGTATAATTGAAGCATGGAATATATTATTATTGGACTGCTTATCGTATTGATAGTTGCGGTTATTGTTTTGCTTTGGCAGTTGTCTGCTCTAAGGAGTCGTTCATCAGTTGACCTATTGAAGACCGATGTCGTTGAGCTTGGGCGAACAGTAAATCAACTATCTAGTTCGGTTAACGAGAAACTTGAGCGAAGTAGTGTGCATATGCAAACCTCGGTACAGAAGCAGTTATCGGAAAGCTCAAAATTAGTGGCTGATGTGACACAGCGATTAACAAAGCTGGACGATACGAATCGCCGAGTCGTCGATGTTGCTACTGAGCTGAAGACTCTGCAAAACGTCCTATCCAATCCGAAGCAAAGAGGCGTATTTGGTGAGTTTTACTTAGAGAGTGTACTTGAAAATGTTCTGCCGCCATCACAATATAAGATGCAATATGGTTTTAAGGATGGAGTTGTCGTCGATGCCGCAGTGTTCCTAGATAAGGGCAAGATACTGCCAGTAGATAGTAAGTTTAGCCTCGAAAATTACAATCGTATGATCGAGGCGAATGACAAGACGGAGCGTGAAGCGCTACTTGGTAAGGTTAAAAATGACTTGAAGGGTCGAATCGATGAAACTGCAAAATATATTCGCCCAGATGAGGAGACAATGGATTTTGCCTTTATGTTTATTCCAAGTGAGTCACTATACTACGACTTGCTGATCAATAACGTCGGTAGCGGTGGTAGCTCGCGCGACTTAATTGAATATGCTTTTCGCGACAGGCGAGTGATTATTGTTAGCCCGACTAGTTTTCTGGCTTACCTCCAGACGGTCCTACAGGGTTTGCGTAGCTTGCAAATTGAAGAGCAGGCGCGAGATATTCAGGTGCGAGTTGGGCTACTCGGTGTGCATATTAAAAATTTTGATGAGTTGCTTGGTAAAATGGGTAAGTCACTATCTACTACTGTTAATCATTACAACAACTCCTATAAAGAGTTGGCAAAAGTAGACAAGGACGTGGTAAAGATTGCCGGTGGTGATTTGCAGGCTGAACCACTCTTGGTTGATAAGCCGCAGACTGAAGATAGATAAAAACTCCCGAGTCACCTCGAGAGTTCTTAGTTGCTACTAATGAGTTAATTATAATTCTTTTGAGCGATAGTTAACTAGCAGATATAAATTTCCGCCAATCGCTGCGCCAATTAGTGTAGCTAAAATAACCTCTAGGCTCAGGCGAGTGTAGGTAGCTTCACCTTCAACTGCCGATGAGCTGCCTTGTAGCTGGCTATCGGTCATCTCAGTGACAGCGAGTGCTACTGCTGGGTTTAGTGTTGCGCCGTTAATGTACATCTCGTGCGGATATGTTGGAGTGGTTGCATCAACGTCTGTGCTAATTTGTTCTTGAGAGCTTTGGTACTCTGCGTATGCTGCCCGCTGAATGTGTGGCATAATCGCTGACGTTACCAACAGGGCGACAGTAAGCGACATGCCGATACCAATAGCCTTAGCTGTAGTGCTTGCGTCCGATCGGTTCAGTGCAGCCCCTACGCCAAACATGAATATGGCCATGCCGACCAACTCTAGAGCGAAGATACCCCATGAAAAGTCTGCAAAATGACCAAATTGAATCGCGAATGCTCCACCTGAAAATGCGCCGAGCAATACGACTGCTGCCATTGCGCCAAGGAACTGGGCTAGCCAGTAAAATGGCACGAGTACAGATTTAATCTTACGCATTGACCAGAGGCCAAACGTGATAGCTGGGTTGATGTGTGCACCTGAAATTGCGCCGATTGCTAGTACCATAACCACTAGCGTCAAGCCAATGTAAAACGGTAGCATAAAATATGCGGTTGAAAGTACGGCGACCATTGTCAAGATAAACGTGCCGACTGCTTCTGCGGTAACAATATTGATGAGATTTTTTGGCAGACTGTTTTTAGATTTTGCTGCCTTGGTTTTTACCTTGGTTTCTGATTTGACGACAGCTGTTTTTGGAGCCAGCGCAGTGGCTTTCTTGGTTGTCGTTTTGGCAGATTTTGTAGTAGCGGCCTTCTTAGTTGCCTTCTTTGTAGCCATATTTTCCTCCTTAAGTACTAATGACTACCAGTGTATCACATTGTGGTATACTGTGTACATATGGGATTACTGATAAATAAGCAAGAACAGAGAAGTGAATTACAGGAGCGAATCGCAGCAGAGCTTCGCGAGAAATCTGCTCGCACAAACTTGCCCGAAAATAAAGACCTCGATAACGTTGAGGACTTAGCGTATATGAAGGGTACTACGCAGGCGACATCAAATGGTTGGATGTGGATTATTATGATTATTGTGGGAGCTGGTATATTTATTAGTTTTCTAGCACAGGGACTGTAAAGTTATGAGTCAAATATCAGAAGTACGAGAAATATTATTCTCCCGCGTAGCAGAAAGCGACGAGCCTAGGGCGGTGTTGCGAGCTAGTGAGTTGCGAAAGCTATATGGCGAGATACCTAAGATGCCAGCAAGTGATCGTGGAGTATTTGGCAGGGAGATCAATAAGCTCAAGCAGGAGCTAGAGCAAGCAGTCTCGGAGCGTGAGGCGCAACTTTCTGTGGTAGATCTTACGCCAATTGATGTAACGGCGCCAATGGACGTCAATGCTGATATACCTGTACTTTTGCCAAGTGACCGGGGCTCAATTCACCCACTGATGCGCGAGATTGAGGTTATCTCGGATATTTTTAATCGTATGGGCTACGTGACCGAGGAGTCGCGCGAGATCGATGATCAATTTCATATGTTTGAGAGCTTAAATTTCCCCAAAGGCCATCCCGCACGTGATGATTATGATACTTTTATGACCGAAGAGACTGACGCAGATGACGAACGATTGATCGCACCAGCACACACCTCGACCATGCAGTATCGAGTTTTGAAAAAATATCGCTCGCAACTTGAAGACGGTAAAGCGATTGCTGCCGTGGTGCCAGATAGAGTATTTCGCAACGAAGACCTCGACGCTCGCCATGAGCATACGTTCTATCAAGTCGAAGGTGTTTATGTGGCTAAAGGGGTTAATGTTGGTAATTTAATAGCAACTTTGCAAGAATTTTTGCAAGCGTATTATGGTAAAAAGCTCGACGTTCGAGTAAATCCGTTCTACTTTCCGTTTACTGAGCCAAGTTTTGAGTTTGCCTTGTCATGTCCATTTTGCGAAGGCAAGGATGAGAGTTGCAAGATTTGTTCGGGCGAAGGTTGGATTGAGTTGATTGGTTGCGGCTTGATTCATCCAAAGGTGCTAAGATATGCTGATATCGATCCGGAGATTTATACTGGCTTTGCCTTTGGTTGCGGTGTCGACCGTCTAGTTATGATGAAATATGGCATCGAAGACGTGCGGCATTTTCAGAGCGGAAAATTAGACTTTTTGAGGCAGTTTTAGGTGAAAAATGCGATCTTGATTCATGGCTCGGTTGATAAGACTGAGTATTACGATACAGCACATCCGACATGCAGCAATGCGCACTGGCTTCCATGGCTCAGTAAACAGTTAATCGTTCGCGATATTCATCCTATAGCGCTTGAGATGCCAAGGGGTTACTATCCAGAATACGATGTCTGGAAGCGAGAGCTTGAGCGTTGTGATATTACCCCAGAAACTATACTGGTCGGGCATAGTTGTGGCGGTGGATTTTTGGTTCGTTGGCTGAGTGAGAGTGACATTAAAGTTGGGCGCGTGGTGTTGGTGGCGCCGTGGTT
>CAZKHR010000065.1:0-4196 GCA_964552745.1 uncultured Candidatus Saccharibacteria bacterium
ATCACTAATATTGTAGCACATATTATCACAAAATACAATTAGTGGAAGAAGGAGGTCAGTGCTTATGAGTGAGTTGCAAAGTCATTTCAAACCGCTTATACTGTAAGTATGAACATTTATCTAGGGTCGGATCATCGGGGGTTTCAGTTGAAGGAAAAGGTCTTTGCTTATTTGGCGAAGCAGTCGTATGAGGTTGAGGATGTTGGTGGTAAAGAGATGAACCCAGATGATGATTTTCCGCAGTTCGCTCAAGCGGCGGCGCTGAGAGTGATTGGTGACGACACGGATGATCCGCGGGCGATTCTTATCTGTGGTGGCGGACAGGGTATGTGTATGGCGGCCAATCGCTTTAAGGGTATTAGGGCGAGTGTTATCTGGGACGCGGCTGAGGCGCGCTTGACTCGACATGACAACAACTCAAATATTCTTTGCCTACCAGCGCGTGTGCTCGAGCATGATGAAAACGCCTGGAAGGGAATTCTTGAGGTGTGGCTAAACACTCCGTATGCCGATGCGCCAAGGTTTAACCGACGTAACGCACAGTTGGATGAGATAGTATGAGCGTAATTGCTCCAGCTATATTGGCTGAAAACACCATTGTCTACAAAGAGCAAATGGATCGAATTACTGGTTTTGCTGAACGAGTTCATATTGACTTGACAGATGGTGAGTTTGCGCCAACGTTTTTAGTGGGAATTAACGACCTATGGGTGCCCGAAGGGTGGCTGGTTGATATTCATATTATGGCGCATGATTTACAGGAGTATGTGCCAAAACTTATTGCACTTCGTCCAAATTTAATTATCGTTCATGCCGAAGCAAGGTCTGATGTTTTGGGTGCACTGAACCAGATTAAGCAAGCTGATATTCGTGCGGGCCTGGCGCTTTTGCGACCAACAGTGCCTAGGACGGTTGAGCAACTTATTCAAGTGGCAGATCATGTTCTGATTTTTACTGGTGAACTTGGGCGTTTTGGCGGTACTGCAAGTCTGATGCAACTTGAAAAGGTTCGTTTAGTTAAGAATATCAATCCAAAGGTTGAGATTGGCTGGGACGGCGGAGTAACTGTCGACAATGCTTATAGCTTAGTCCAGGGAGGAGTAGATGTGCTAAACGTTGGTGGTGAGATTCATAAATCAAATGATCCGCAAGGCACATTCGCGAGGTTGCAGCAAGAGATTAGTAAGACCGGAGTCTTGGGGTAGATAGGAATAGGTGGTGGGGAATTTAAACGAGCGACAAATCGCCAAAAAAGCGCAGAAGATACGTGAGCATATCATCACCAGCTTAGCTTCGGCTGGGAGTGGGCACTCTGCGGGACCTCTAGGGCTTGCTGATGTGTTTGCGGCATTATTTTTCTCAATTTTGCGCATTAAGCCCGAAGAGCCAGGCTGGAAAGACCGTGATGTTTTGATTATGAGCAATGGTCACTGTGCTCCAGTGCTATATGCGGCGATGGCCGAGAGAGGTTTTTTTGCGGTTGACGAGCTGAGGAGCTTACGAAAATTCGGCAGTCGTCTACAGGGCCATCCAGAGCGACTGATGTTACCAGGCCTTGAAACAACCAGCGGTCCGCTCGGCTCGGGTTTAAGCCAGGCGGCAGGTTATGCCTATGGTTTGCAGCACCTTGACCATAATGTTCAGCGATTTGTCTATTGTGTTCTGGGCGACGGCGAGCTCAACGAGGGTAATATATGGGAGGCGGCGATGTTTGCGGGTAAGTATCGATTAAGTCAGTTGGTAGCGATTATTGATCGTAACAATATACAGATTAGCGGCAGTACCGAGTCGGTCATGCCACTGGAGAACCTAAAAGATAAGTGGGAGAGTTTTGGCTGGCACGTGCAGGAGATTGATGGTCACAATATTGAAAGCATTGTTGAGTCGGCGAGCATGGCGCGGGCAATTACTAATCGTCCGAGCGTGATTATCGCTCATACTATTCCTGGGCGAGGTGTTGAGTTTATGGAAAATGATTATCGTTGGCATGGTCTTTCGCCTAATGACGAGCAGGCAAAGCGAGCGATTGAGGAAATCCGAGCATTTAGTGGAGGAGTGGTCTAGTGAAAAAAGAGTCGATGCGCAAAGGGTTTGGTCAGGGCTTGGTTTCTATCGGACAAGAAGTTGAGGATATCGTAGTTTTGTCGGCAGATTTGGCAGAGAGTACGCAGGTTTCGTTGTTTCAGGAGGCGTTTCCTGAACGATTTATTGAAGTCGGTGTAGCAGAGCAAAATATGGTAACAGTGGCTAGTGGTCTCGCACATGCTGACAAGCGACCATTCACAGCTAGCTACGCGGCTTTTAGTCCGGGGCGTAACTGGGAGCAAATTAGGACGACGATCTGTTTGAATGATCAGCCAGTGGTAATTATTGGTTCGCATGCTGGGTTAACGGTTGGGCCGGACGGCGCAACGCATCAGGTGCTGGAAGATATAGCCCTTATGCGCTCTTTGCCAAATATGACGGTCATTGCGCCGGGCGATAGTATCGAGGCGAAACGTGTGGCAGAATTTCTTGGTCGACATGATAGTCCGGCCTATGTTCGGCTGTGTCGTGACAAAACACCGTTGTTTTTGACAGATGCACCTTTTGAGTACGGTAAAGCGCAGGTGCTTCGCCAAGGTTCGGACGTAGCGCTGATAGGTACGGGTATCATGACTCATGCGTTGCTTGCGGTTGCGGATGAGCTTGCCAAGGAGGGTGTTGTGGCGGAGGTGGTACATGTGTCAACAATTAAGCCACTCGATGAAGAAGCTATTTTACAGACAGCTCGTAAGTGTGGGCGGGTGGTGACGGCTGAGGAGGGGCAGATTGCGGCTGGATTTGGTAGCGCGGTAACGGAGCTGTTATCTGATGAACTGCCGATGCCAGTTAGGCGACTTGGCGTCAATGACAGGTTTGGGCAATCGGGAACTGCGGACGAGCTGATGAGTGAGTATGGGCTGACATCGGAGCACTTGACCGAAGAAGTAAGAAAGTTTATACAAGAAATGCCACGATATCATCAATAAGGAGGAACTATGGGATTAACAATCAAGCAGATACGCGCGAATACAACTAAAGCTAGGCATTTGATGCAGCGCACGCGGGCTCAGCATTTTGCGGTGGGGGCGTTCAATATTGATAATCAAGAAACGCTCATTGCGATTGCTCGGGCGGCTCAAAAACTCCAGTCGCCAGTGTTAGTTGAGGTTAGTGAGGGAGAAGTTAAGGCTATGGGCCTGGAGAACGTGCGAGATTTGGTCGATAACTATAAGGAAGAGTACGGAATTGAAATGTTCTTAAATCTCGACCATAGCCCAACAGTTGAGGCTTGTAAAAGAGCAATCGATACAGGTTATGAGTTTATTCATATTGACATATCTCAGGCTAATCATGACGCCCCTGATGAGGAAATTATCGCAAAAACGCGAGAGGTGGTTGAGTATGCTAAGTTTACTGGTGCGCTGATCGAGAGTGAGCCACATTATTTTGGTGGTTCATCAAATGTACATAACGAAGCGATTGACTACGAGGAGATAAAAAAGACCTTTTCAACACCAGAAGGCTCAAAGGCATTTGTTGAGGCTACGGGAATTGATACATTTGCCGCTGCGGTCGGTAATCTTCATGGTAAATATTCGGTACCAAAAGAGTTGGATTTGGCTCTTTTGCAACAGATTCGTGATGCAATTCATTGTCAAATTAGTCTTCATGGCGGCTCTGGTACGCCACTTTATTATTTTGAAGAGGCGGCGAAAATCGGCGTTTCAAAAATCAATATCAATAGTGATATGCGCTATGCATTTCGCACCACGCTTGAGAAGGTACTGGCGGATAATCCCAGTGAATACGCTATTGTCAAGCTGATGCCAACAGTATATCAGGCGGTTCAAGCGGTGGTTGAGGAAAAAATCCAAGCCTTTGGCAGCGCTGGAAAGGCGGTTGTCTAGTGCGAGTAGTCACGGTCGGTGCAGCGGTACAGGATGTTTTCTTGAGTAATTCCGATGTTTTTGCGCCCGTGTGCACCAATCCTGATACCTGTTTTAATATGCTTGAGCTTGGTTCGAAAGCTGATGTCAATTCCATACATTTTAGTACTGGCGGTGGCGCGACAAATGCGGCCGTGACGTTTGCTCGCCAGGGTTATCAGACGCAGTTTCTGGGAGTTATTGGGCGAGATCCGGCCGGCCAGTCTGTACTGGACGTGCTAGATC
>CAZKHR010000066.1:0-4063 GCA_964552745.1 uncultured Candidatus Saccharibacteria bacterium
TGAGATAATCCTTGAGCCACCGCCCAGCATGAGTGATATTGCCGCCTTTGCCGATAACTTCGTTGGGCAAGTCTTTGGGATGCTCAACAATGTGAAATGAGTGAAACTTGGACCGATACTGTTTCTTGAGCGCTTGAGCGGTCTTTTTGATATCTGCCCCGCCCCGCTCTTCATAGGCAAAGACGACTATCAGATGTTTTTTGTCGTAAGAAGTATCAAGCACTGATTGCATGGCCGGCTGAATAATCTCCAGTGACTCGTTATAGGCTGGAATAATAACAACGTTATAAATCTCCGATGGCTTAGGGAAAAACCCTGGCTCACTCGCGGACATTAGGCGCAAGTTTTCGAGGTGCTGATCGTGGCCAGCTTGCTCAGACTGCAGCCCATGCAAGCGCGAATATGCCTCACGTGGATCTTCAAGATCAGCCAGTCGCGACTGCCAATCGACCTGACAAACTCGATCTAGGCGCAGGCGACCACCAATGGTACGCGCAGCGATACCAACAGCCTTAACCAACATGGTTAAGATTATCACCAGCAGGTAAACCGAAGCAATCAGCGGATTGATTAGTGACAAAATTACTAGCAAAATAATTGCGCCATAGCTGACGATAGCCGGCAGGCGCTCAAAAAACCGATATTTTCGTGTGCGCTTACCGAGCGGAATTTCTAAATCGATACTGGCCATGGCCCTATCCTAGCGCCGCCACGCCGATAATTTCTCGCGCAAATATCAACACCAGGAGCATAATACCTAGCGTACCCCACAGTAGCGCCAGCGAGAGGTCACGTCGATCAAGTTGACGTAACTTAACACTCAGCAAAACATGAGTCACCAAGATAATCACTGCCAAAATCGCATAGCTCCACAGCGAATACCAATAACCTCGATAGAGGCTAGTAATACCAAAAGCACTGTAGTGCGTAAATACCTGAGTTTCTTTTGGCTGAATACTAATGGCGATAATCAACACCGTCACTACTGTCAATATGATATTTGCCACCGCCAAAGCGACCCACCAGGAGTCTTTGGACGTTTTTCGGATGTAATTTTTACTAATCTGCTTCATATATCTAACCTGGAGCCGCTGATCGGATTTGAACCGGTGACCTACGCTTTACGAAAGCGCCGCTCTACCAACTGAGCTACAGCGGCAAGCCCCTCATAAAATTATACCTCAGATGCGTAGCGCTTTTCAACCTCTGACCAATTAACTACACCCCACCAGGCTTTAATATAATCAGCCCGAACATTTCGATAGTCCAGATAGTAAGCATGCTCCCAGACATCAAGGCCTAAGATAGGGCTTGGCGAGCCGTCCATAATCGGGCTAGCTTGATTTGCTGTCGTGACAATACTCATATTTGGCATCAACCAGACCCAACCGCTACCAAACACCCCTAGTGCTTTATCACTAAAAGTATCGACAAAGCCCTGGAAATCGCCATAGGCTTGAACGATGTGCTCTAGTAGCTTACCACTAGGCTCACCGCCGCCGTCTGGGGACATAATTTGCCAAAACAGACTGTGGTTGTAGTGCCCGCCACCGTTATTAATAACCGCCGTGCGAATATCTTCTGGTAAAGATGAAGCCTGTCTTAGCAATTGCTCGAGCGGTAACGAAGATTCTGCTCGTCGATCAAGCGTTGCATTTAGTTTGTCGACATAACCTTGGTGGTGCTTCTGATGATGCAACTGCATAATTTCGGCACTTATAGCTGGCTCTAGCGCCGCGTAGTCATATGGTAAATTAGGTAAATTGTGCATAGACCTCTCCTTTACTTTATAGTAATGAATAATTTAGTTTTGTCACTATCTTTAGTGGCCATAAAATCTTTCTTAAAAACCGTCAGCGGCACTCTTAGGTACGAATATCCTATCTCCCCCTCGTCGCTGGGCTGACGTGTCACAAAATAGTAACCATCACCGGCCAAAGCCTTGATAGAAGCTGATACCTGACCAATCTCAAGACTCTCGGCCGCCACACTGAGGCCACCGTCAGAATTGCCCTTTGGCACAATGATATCTTCCTGATATTGCACTGAGGAGCCAAACTCCTGAGCGAGTGCCTGCAAACTATCGCCACCAGCGACTCTCTTGCCTATCATCTCTGACAGCTCCAGAGCTGGCCCATCAATAGCAAACGCTACGTCCTGCCGAAGGATAGTGTTACGCATAGCTATTCTTAGCTCATCCATAGTCCAACGCAATTGGTCATTTATTGCCGTACTGTACGAGCTATCTGTTAGACCGCTTTCTTTGCGTTGCTGTTCAATACGCTCATTGACCTTCTCATTATCAACAACCGCTACGTCGTGTTCTCGAGCTATCTTCCGAGCATAAGCATCTTCAAGTGCTAAATCCATAGCCTGCTCTTGTTGAAACTTTAAGCGATCTCTTGACAGATCATTGCCCGAACGACCCTGACTCTCCAGTACCGCCACTGTACTTCGATAATAAAGCAGATAATCACTATAGCGTACATACTCACCGTCAATTTGCGCCACCGGCACTGGAGCGATTCGGGTAATTCGATATGACCACTCACTCGTGCCCTTCCAGACATAAAGTTGCACCCAAACCAGCGTCACAAACAACACTAATGCACCAAAAGAAATCAAAATCGTATTGCGCACTAATTTGCGCCTAGTATATTGCAGTGGGTATTTCAATTTACGACCACCGGCCAGCACTTTTTCACGATGCTCGGCCACCGTATCATTAGTGATACGCGTCGGTAATTTTTCCGCCTCTTTCTTTTTCCTGGGCAAAATTTTCTTAATCTTCCGGATCATCTTCATCCTCCTTGGACACAAGCGCGACCGCATCCTGCAGTTTATTATAAATCTTATCTGGACTCTCGACGTTACGAATTACCAAATCACCAACGAACGTCTGAATGACGATAGTGCCAAATTTAAACACTTCACCAAAGAACCCTGGTACATTATAGCTAATGTTTTGAATTTTTGATAGCCTTAACTCAACGACGTCTTTACCAAAAAATCCGTACTGAGTAATCTGACGAATCCGCTGATTAGTCACAATGTAGTAGGTATAGAACCACATCAGAAAATGATAGAAAAACAGCAACAACCCTAGACCAAATCCACCAACAAATATCCACAACAAATTTAGATTATCTTGCCAGATCAGGAACGGCAAGGCGCTCAGCGACATCGGTATCAAAAGCCAATAAAACCCCTTGCGCATAGCAACAATATGCCGACGAAAAACAAACAACAACTCTTCATCATCACGCTGTCCGTCGAATTGCTTGCCTGAGGATTGCTTGGCCATTAGATATAGTATAGCACAGGCACTTAGACAGATAGTGCATCAGGGGCCAACAATGACCTTGGTACCCCGGGCAGGAGATCGCCTAAAGCCTCCTCCGTTCGCTCACTCAGAAAAATACCTTCGGTGCTTTTCTGAGCTTCGTTCACTCCACCGAACCTCTTTTACTAAAGCAAAAGGACGGCTCGACACACAAAAGATTACCAATAAAATACCGCCCAGATGGGCGGTATTTTATTGGTACCCCGGGCAGGAGTCGAACCTGCAACCTTTTCCTTAGGACGGAACTGCTCTATCCAGTTGAGCTACCGAGGCGCTATTATCAGGAGGGGTTCACCCCTCTACTATATCTTCGGAATGAATCCGAAGATTTGCCCCCCCCTGAAGCCAGCGCAAGGCACTGGTACTTTCCGGGAATTCAGCAAACAAGCCAGTACAAAGCACTGGTACTTCTCGATGGTTCGGGAGGGGTTCGCCCCTCCGCAAGTTTAGTATAGCATATCCCTATTTTAGCGCGTAAACTTTTCGCTCAACATGCCATATTCCATCAACTCCTCGTCCCTGAACCAGTGTTTAATTTCCTTGGCAGCCTCGGACGAATCACTAGAGGCATGGATGAGGTTCGGAATACCCTTGTTGCAGTCATCGGCGTAACCAAAGCTAATGTGTGAATAATCACCACGAATCGTACCCATGTCAGCCGATTTTGGCTCAGTCGGACCAACAATCTTGCGCACTACTGCTACCGACTCCACGCCCTCA
>CAZKHR010000067.1:0-4055 GCA_964552745.1 uncultured Candidatus Saccharibacteria bacterium
CGCCCGCAGATGAAGATATAGCCGCAATCCGCCTCCATATACCGCTGTGCGCTTGCCTGCGCCCAGCGCTCGCCTCGCGGCGTCATAAGTACTACTTTAGCCCCTGGATCGCTCTGTTTCGCCGTCTGCACGGCATTCCACAGCGGTTCAATCATCAATAGCATCCCATCACCGCCGCCATACGGCGTGTCGTCAACCTGCCGGCGCGGACCAAGGCCAAATTCGCGCAAATATACCGTCTCAAGCGACACGATACCGTCTTTTTGCGCCTTCCACATCATGGAATTTTCAAATACGCCCGTAAACATTTCTGGAAGCAGTGTAATAACCTGAAATCTTCTCATTTGTTACATTATCGCACGCATTGACTTTTTTGTACAGGTATGATATATATATTAGCTTTTGTCCAAATCGGACATAAGTAGCACCTACCCAGGAGTGTAATGTTCAACAACCTTCTTCCGTCTGTACGACGGGCCCGTGCGGCCAGTATGGCAGAAGAGACGAAGCGCAAAGCAGAACAGGAAAAACGGGTCGCCATGCTCGAGGAAAAGGAGCGTATTCTCTCCTCGCCACAGTCAACGCTCGAATTTCTGATGAAGAAGTTCAGAGGCCGCCCCCTCCCCGATGGAGCGATTTTGCTCCCTCGAATCGATCTGTGTAGCCCCACGGGGCCACGGGGGCCCGAGACGTGGGTCCAACTCGACTACTCGCAGCTCCTCCGAAGCGCCGTTCGGGCGCTCGGGTTTAGCCCGGGCGACATCAACAGGATCGTCGTTGGCGGGTATGGCGAAGGTCTGACGATCTTCGCCGATGGCTGGCGCCTTTTCGTCGTCGGTGACGCGTTCGTCATCGGTGACGAGCCCATTAGGGGCGACCACTCAGAGTGTGCGCTCTGCGCACTTTGGATTTGTCAGGGCCTCCTCGAACGGGAGCCGTCCCGTAAGGACGAGCTCCTGGCCCCTATTCAGTCCACCCGGACCAGTCTGGTGGAGTTCACTCGGAATAAGGAAGGAGAATGGGTAATGACCGACTACGCGCTGGGCTGGTAGCCCACCGAAAATAGCTCGCCGAATTGGCTCGATCTGATTGAGAACTACGTTCTCTCGGGTCGTCACACACCCAATTCAGCTCGAGTCCTTTCGGTGGGCTATTTTCATGTCCCGATCAAACTGCCTATCACCAAAAAACCACCCAAAGGGGTGGTTTTTTAGCACAAATAAGACTCTCAACGAATTATATTTTGTAATCCGTTGCTCGCATAGAGCTTTAGTTCTCGCATTTATTCAGAACTAAACTTAGTATAGCACAGTATCATAAGCATGAACAAGAACCTTTTACAGAAAAACCTCGTTCTTCACGAACGAGGCTTCTTTATCACACTTAACAGAGGTTAAATATCTAAATCATCAAGATCTGCCAGCTCACGACGAGCATTTTCGGCATAACTTGAGCTGTTTTCCACAGCTTCATCCGCACCGTTATCCACAGCTCCGCCATCATCGGAAGTCGATGAAGTTGAATCATCGCTCCGTGCGCCTGTAAATCCATCGTTATTGACAATTTTTAGGTTATACCGAGCGTCATTTTTCGTGCCTAGTGCACGCAAGAGCATTCTAACACTTTGCGCTGTACTGCCACGCTTACCAATCACCCGACCAAGGTCATCTGGATTAACGGTTAGCGTAAGAAGTACGCCTTTTTCGTCAATCATCCTCTCTACCACCACATCATCTGGGTGTTCCACTAATGACTTGATCACATATTCGACAAACTGTTGATCAATTGTTGACATTCTGCCCTCCTCCTGAAGTTATTCTGTACTTTTAGTATAGCACATTATTAAAAACACAAATTATTTCATTGCCTCATATTTCAAGAGTGCCGCCCGAGCCGCCTCCTGCTGGGCCATCTGTTTACTGGGGCCACTACCCTTACCCATCAAGTTCTCACCAACAAAAACACCGAGAGTAAAGACCTTGTCATGATCCGGCCCCTCCTCGGACAAAACCCTATAGATTGGAGTAAACCCGTCCTCACGTTGTGACACCTCCTGCAGATGAGATTTTGGGTCACGCCAACTGCCTTCTTTTAAGATATCGTCCAACTTCACGATAATATATTTATCGATAAACGCTCGCGCCGCCTCAAAGCCATGCTCCAGGTAGATAGCCCCGGTCACCGCCTCAAAAGCATTGGCCAAAATCTGCAAGTGCGCCCGCTCTGTGCCGTTCTTCTCGCCCCTACTCATCCGAATCAGCGGTCCATAGCCAATCTGTTCGCCCGCCGCACCGATACTCTCAGTTCGTACCAATGCCGCCCGCCAACTAGTCAAAATGCCCTCTGGTTCAGCATAATTTTTATATAAATATTCAGTCACTGCCAGCTCCAGCACCGCATCGCCCAGGAACTCTAGTCTTTCATTGTGCTCACGAGCTGATTTTCTATGCTCATTGACATAGCTCCGATGCGTCAAAGCCGTCACCAGCATCTCAATATTCTCAAACTCTAAACCCAATACATTTCGGGCAAAATCACGATATGGTGTCAAATCCATTCCACTCATTTCTATAGCCTCTCTTGCCTAATCTTTTTCATTCCGAGCAAAATTAGCTTGCCGATATCTTCGTATTCAACCTTATCTAGCGCATCTTGCACACTAAACCACCGAATATCCATCATCCACTCTTCTTTTTTAATCTCATCGCCACTCGACCGCACTCGAATCAGATAGTTTTGCTGCGAAATCAACACTAGCTTATCGACACGTCGATAGCGAAAATTTACTTTACCGAGCCAACAAATCGACTCAACGTCATGCAGCCCCGTCTCTTCACCGACTTCACGAATCGCCGCTGCCTGTGCTGTTTCACCTGGCTCAATATGCCCCTTTGGAATTGTCCAGCGCTCACGTGCGTCCTGGTAGAGCAGAAACTCCACCTCGCCATCCTTATTGCGCCGAAAAACAATCCCCCCAGCAGTCGGCTCACGCACAATCTCCTGAATAGACGGCTTCCTGCGTCCAAAATATTGCTTAAATGTCTGTAGATTTGGTGTCTTTGCCATCGGAATCCTCCACGAGTGTCCGATATGCCGTGCCGAGCACGCCATTAACGAACTTCCCTGAATTATCCGAACCAAACGCTTTTGCCAACTCCACCGCTTCGTTAATTACCACTTTGTAGGGTACTTTATCGGCCGAATACAGTAATTCATACAGCCCTAGACGCAAAACTGTCCGATCGATACGCGATATCTGCTCCAAAGGCCACTCGGGAGCAAGTGGTCGCAACGCCTCGTCTAATTCGTCTTGGTGCTTCAAAACACCAGCGATTAGCCGTTCAATAAACTTTATATCGTCGATTGACGACTTGTATCTCTCAAGGTTGCGCTTTAAAATCTCCCCCGAGTCAGCCCATTTATCTTCAAGCTGAACCCGAAACTCGTATTCGTAAAGAGTTTGTAGTGCCAACATGCGACCTAAGTGACGGTTTGATGCCATAAGCGAAAAGTTCGTTTCTTTATTAAAAATTAATTACGCGCTTTTTCCTGTTTCGCGCTTAGTTGTTTTGACCTTAACCGGCGACGTGGCGTTGACGCGACGAGCAAGCTTCAGCTTCAAATGGCTACGACGTAGGCCGGTTTTACGCGGACTAGTCTGCTTTTTTGGTTGTGCCATTGTATAGTATCTCCTTTTTTTCGATTTATTATAACACTTGGATTTTATTATAGCGGTTTTTCAGCTATTTCTCAAGGTGATTGTCAGAAATTTAGCTAAACGGCGGAAGATACCTCATCTGGGACTTGACTTTTTATCACGCTTGTGATAATATAAAAGTATGAGGGCGATAGATAACCGCCCCGAAAGGACAATTGATTTTATGTCACATGAAAACATGCCAAAACGAACGAGTTGGCTCTCTCAGGACCCAGAATCTCGCAGAAGACGACGTGAGTGTCTACTGAAAACATTGGCCGGCATAACTGCTGCGACTACAGTGCTCATAGGTGGAGGCAATTATATCGAAAAATCTAGTGAAGAAGCACTGAATTAT
>CAZKHR010000068.1:0-284 GCA_964552745.1 uncultured Candidatus Saccharibacteria bacterium
TCAGTGTGTTCGCCACAGCTGAATAGCGACTATTTTCAAAAATTCCCACATCTTTGCCATAAATCTCAACCGAATTCTTAGCTAAATCTTGCGGATAGTAAAAATACGCCTCAATCTCACCCGAGCGCACTTTTTCGATTCCTTGATCACGACTATCGACGGCTTCAGCCCTGATAGACTCGAGCATCTGGGGTAAGATTAGCCCCGAGCTATCAGTCACCGCCACACGAAACTGCTGATCTTTCAGTCTGTCAGTTGCATCCATCGTCGCATGATTTGACATA
>CAZKHR010000068.1:294-3926 GCA_964552745.1 uncultured Candidatus Saccharibacteria bacterium
CCATGACGACCGGAAAGCCAAGCGCCATCATCCAAAAAGACGGCTTTTTTAGCGCCCGAACAATTTCAAAGCGCACCACCGTGCTGAGATTATGAATTTTACTCATCTCCCACCTCCTGTTCTTCACCGCCATATATTTTTACAAAAATATCATCCATGCTTGCGCCGCCGAATTTTTTCTTTATATCGGCGACTCTGCCATAAGCCTCGGCCTTACCATCTTTGAGTAGAACAACTCGATCGCAAAGCTTCTCAACCTCTTCCATTTGGTGCGTCACGAACACAATCGTCGCCCCGGCTTTCTTGCGCTCATCGACAATGTTCATCAGCAGACGACGATTAACCGGATCAAAACCCTTTGTTGGCTCGTCCAAAATGAGTAATTTTGGTTCATTCATAATCGTTACCCCAAGCTGAACTTTTTGCTGCTGCCCGCCAGATAACTTATCAATTTTTGTTCGAGCTTTGTCAGACAACTTAACCCGTTCAAGATAATCCAGCGAGAACTTTCGAGCCTGTGAGCGCGTCAGACCCTTTAGCTCACCAAAATACATCATAACGTCAGAGACCTTTTCCTTCTTGTATAGGCCTCTCTCTTCAGGTAAATAGCCTAGGCTAATCCCACTATCAACAGTGTAGGGCTTACCGCCAACCAGCAGTTCGCCAGCTAGCGGTTCATATAGGCCCAGTAAGGCTCTGAGCGTAGTTGTTTTTCCAGAACCATTACTGCCGAGGAGACCAAATATCTCACCTTCGTACACATCAAAACTGAGATCCTTTACAACCTCCTTATCACCAAAAGCCATTTTAAAATTTTTAATTTCTATTACTGGACTGGGGTCGCGCATTAGTATCCTCTTCCTTATATGTTATATATAGTATAGCACTTTCTGCTACAATAAAACCATATGCAGTTTTATAATTTAACACCAGAACAATCTCTAGAAGAACAAAAAACCACCCTTGACGGACTATCAAGCAATGAAGCTCAGGCGAGACTAAAGCACTTTGGTGCAAATGCGATTAATCTAAAGTCAACGCCTCTTTGGAAGAAAATCGTCGAACCATTTTTAGATATATTTGTTCTAGTCCTGGCTGTCGCTGCCGCAATCAGCGCATGGCATGGTGACACTCTTGATGCGGTTATTATTGTAATCATCATTGCAATTTCAGCAATTATATTTTACGTTCAACAGTTTTCAACTGATAGAGTACTAAAGACCCTCTCAAAAAAAAGCGCTCAGACGGCTACGGTCATCCGCAGCAAGCAGGCCACTACTAAAAATATCGACCAATTAGTCCCGGGCGATATTGTACTAATCGGCGAAGGGGATAAGGTGGCGGCAGATCTCAGAATCATAAAATGCTCAAATCTTCGTGTAAACGAATCACAACTAACTGGCGAATCATTGCCTGTCGATAAAAAACCGTCCGCTCTGAAAGGCGAAAAACAGATTTACGAGCGCACCAACATGCTTTACCAGGGCTCATTTGTGACAAGTGGCACAGCTACTGCGCTAGTTATCGCTACAGGTAACGATACTGAGCTTGGCAATCTCGCAAGTTTATCAAAAAATACCGAACCAAAAAGCCCAATTCAAAAGAAAATTGATGAACTTATCGCAAGAATCATCGCCGTAGTAGCTGGAATTACGGTGGTTGCATTTGGTCTTGCCCTTTGGCGAGGTATGGACGCGGCTGATAGTCTACGTTTCGTCATGGCACTAGCAGTTAGCGCAGTTCCAGAAGGTCTACCGGTAGCTATCTCTGTAGTACTTGTGCTCGGCATGAGACGAATGGCCAAAAAGAAAGCTTTAGTAACACAAATGAGAGCTATTGAAACTATTGGCGCTATCACTACCATAGCTACTGATAAAACTGGCACGCTAACCCAAAATAAACTAACAGTTCAAACTACATGGAGCCCGTCAGATGACATTGACCTAGATGATATAATTTCTCACGCTATAAATAAGGGTGGAGGGGTTAGCTTTGATCCACTAGATACAGCACTAGAAACATACGCTAGGCGTCAAAAAGCCCTACCCAAAGCTATGCCAGCCCATCAGCTACCATTCGACCAGTCGATGTCTATGTCAGCTACCGCATGGCATTTTGGCACCACATATAGATATTATGTAAAAGGGGCGCCAGAAAATATAATCAAATTAGCTGGACTTAATACCGAAGACGCTAAAACCGCTATTAACCATTTGACAGAACTGACCGAGAAGGGTTATCGAGTTATTGGATTGGCGACACTAGAAACCGACAAAAACATTACCGTCCTGAAAGGCCTGACCGGCAAAGATGTTAAATTTTCAGGCTTCGTGGCAGTATCCGACGTCCTGAGGCCAGAAACAAAACGCGCAGTAAGTTCGGCACTCAAGGCTGGAGTGACAGTCCGGATGATCACAGGGGACCACTTTGAAACCGCCTACCAGATCGGTAAGCAACTCGGTATGATATCTGAGCGCGATGAGGTATTTGACTGTCGCGCGATGTCTCAAATGAGCGATAAAGAACTAGAACACGTAGTCGAGAAAACTAGAGTTTTCTCACGCGTTATACCTGAGCAAAAATACCGCTTACTAACCATTCTTAAAAAACACAACATAACTGCGATGACTGGCGATGGCGTAAATGATGTGCCGGCTCTTGCTAACGCCCATATAGGAGTAGCCATGGGCTCTGGGTCACACATTGCTAAAGACGCTGGTGACATTATACTCCTAGACGATAACTTCAAAACTATCATCGACGCGATGAAAGAGGGAAGGACAGTCATTTCTAACGTCCGTCGTATGCTTTACTATCTGCTTTCGACCAATGCGGGCGAACTCCTGACAATTATTGGCGCGCTAATAGTGGGCATCAAGATGCCGCTTGCTCCGGTTCAAATACTATGGATCAACCTAGTTACCGACACTTCCATGGTTATACCACTTGGACTTGAGCCTGCAGAAAAAAATATCATGAAACAACCACCTCACAAGCCAGCTGCGCCCATATTGTCTCGGTCAATGATTGTCCGCATAATTGCTATCGCTCTAACAATGGCAATCATCGCGCTGATAGTTTATCTTGTTTTCGAGCAAACCAAAGGTCATGCCTATGCCCAAACTCTAGTATTTACTGGGCTTGTGGTTAGCCAGTGGGCTAACGCCTTCAACGCCAGGAGCGATTATGAATCAGTTTTCAGTCGACTAAAGGTCATGAACCGAAGCTTCTACGTAGGATTAATAATATCGGTCGGAGTCCAGTTGGTAGCTCTGTTTACTCCGGTGCGAAGCGCCTTAGGGCTAGTCGAAGTAAACATGATTGATATGCTTCTAGTCAGCTTGGCGTCGTTTGTCATCCCCATCCTGGTCTGCGAAATCCACAAAGCCTATCTAGGTCGAGTAGTCAAAATTTAGGTCGTGTGTTACAATAATTATTGCACCTACAGTGCAAGTTTTCTATTGGGGTGTCGCCAAGTGGTAAGGCATATGGCTGTTTGAGCGCACAGCGCGAGTAAATCAAAACAGTCCGTGGACCAAAACTCTACTACCTGGCGGTATCGCAACCGTAACAATTTGTCATTGGGGTGTCGCCAAGTGGTAAGGCATATGGCTGTTTGAGCGCACAGCGCG
>CAZKHR010000069.1:0-3924 GCA_964552745.1 uncultured Candidatus Saccharibacteria bacterium
ATCAGTGCTGGCGGCGATTTACGCCTGCATTTTCGATACGAAGGCGACACGGTCGTCTTTTTCTTGGCCGTGGGAACACACTCACAACTCTACTAGTTCGAGATTGAGCAGTCGCCCTTCGACCGACCGAGTGCCATTCCACTCATTCAGACTAGGCTGGAACCAAGCCGAGACTTTATCGCCAACCTCGCGGAAAAACTCTTCTGGAGCATTAAAGGCCAATACCTGTAGAGTCTGATCCCGAGCGTCACGAAGGGTTAGCTTGAGATGCTGACCGTCGGTCCCCATCTGGCGAGTGGCAACCACTGTAGTGCCGTTCACCCTCAAGACAGGCTCCAGATTACCATTGCCAAACGGCTCTAGCGAGGCGATATCGGCGATCAACTGTTCATCGACACCAGCAAAACTATCTAGCTCGACGTCGGCGCTCGGTAGCAGATATTTTTCTTGACCCTTCAATTTCAAAGACTCATAAAATCGATTGACTCGAGCTCGAAAAGCTGGAATATTCTCAATTAAAAGCGTCACGCCGGCCGCTGCCGAATGACCACCACCGCGCAGAATCAAATCATCCGCTGCTCGCACCGCATCCGCCACCGAAAAATCGCCAAAACTCCTAGCGGACCCTGTTGCTTCACCTTGTCGCTCAGCAATGATAAAAGTTGGCTTTTTGTAAGTTTCCACCAATTTCGATGCCACAATACCGATTACTCCATGGTTCCAATCTGGCGCACTAACTACCAATACTTGGTCATCAAGCATTTTGTCCGCCTGCTTGACCGCCTCAGCAAAAATCCTATCCTGAATTGATCGCCGTTCTTGATTAAACATTTCGAGCTTTTCCGAAGCTTCAAATGCTTCCATTCTATTGGTTGCCGTTAACATATCAAGGCTATGTCGAGCCGTATCAAGCCGACCGGACGCATTCATGCGTGGACCTAAGCCAAAACCAAGGCTCCTGGCATTGACCGTCTCAGGCTTAATATCGGCCACCGACATCAGTGCTCTGAGCCCCGTACGTCGCCCCTTCTTCAGCACCTCAAGACCCCAAAAAACATTAGCTCGATTTTCATCGACCAATGTCACCACATCACAAACTGTCCCCAACGCCACCAAATCAAGCAACCACTTCTCCTGCCCCGCTGGCAGCCCTTCTAATTCCGTCTGCAACGCCTGCACCAGCTTAAATGCCACACCTACACCAGCTAGGTCCAGGAATGGATAAAGCTTCGACGAAGTTGACCTCCTTCCTCGAGGGATATGGTTTTCTGCCATAGGCTCATCAAGAACGTCAGCTAAATCAATTGGTGATGAGCTGGCCCGAGAAGAGGGATGGCTGGCTGAGGAGTGCAACGGGAGCGGCAATCTTAAAGATAGCCCCTCATAAAATTCAGAATAATCCTGCAAGAGCGACTTCGGATTAACCACCGCTACTGCTGGCGGCAACGTCTCGGCGACATTGTGATGATCAGTCACCACTGTATCAATACCCAACTCGGAGGCGTAAGCAATCTCCGCGTGACACAAACTACCACAATCAACCGTCACGATCAGTTCCGCACCCATTGCCTTAACCTTATCGACCGCACCCTTCGTCATCCCATACCCTTCGACAAAACGATTTGGAATAAATGCCTCAACCTGCTCAAAGCCAAAGCTACCAAAAGCATCAAGCAATAACGCCGTCGCACTCAAACCGTCAATGTCATAATCACCATAAATAACGATTTTTTCCTGTTTTTGACGAGCTTTTTTCAGTCGCTCAACCGCTTTATTCATATCTGGTAATAAAAACGGGTCGTGCTTAACGCCAGCATAATCAGGCGATAAAAAATCTCGCCGTAACTCGGGCGACATAAGCCCACGCTCTCGTAAAATTTGCTCAAAGATGGTCATTCGATATTACTTGACGAACGGCGTGGACGCGAAGAATTCTGCTGAGACTTAATCACAATTCCCTGCAACTCCTTAAAGATCGGAAACTGCTTGTTGGTAATATACGTCCTAGAATTGCCCTGCTTCTCACTCTTGAGGAAACCAACTTTTTCAAGCTTTTTCAGTTCCCGTTGAATATTGCCCGGATCTTCCTTGATCAGCTTAGCCAGTCCTCTAACGTGGGTGTGAAAATCAGGATATTTGGCGTACACCACCACAATTTTCCGCCTGACCCTCGATGTAATAAATACGTCCAACATGATTAATTTATTTCACACATTCCCCTCACTTACTATCTAGTTTACACAATTTTACAACACCATGCAAGCTAGAATAACCGCCAATTAAGCACAATCTGATTAATTTTAGTAATTGTATCCTCACGACTCGGCAGATCATTGTCATCATAGTAGTGATCTATCCCCATAAAATTATCCTTGGTATCGAGGACAATCATTTCGTCGGCCACGATGTGCAACCGGTCAATCGCCGCCACGCTCGCCACCGGCGCAACCACAACCAGCTTCTCAATCCTAATTGATTTTAGAAAATCTAACGCTACATCGAGCGAAGACAAATCATCACTAAAGCCATCGCTAGCCAAGATCACCGTGCGATCTTTAAGCATAGCTCGGTCTACCACACCACTATCGCCCAAGAGGCGGTTGATTCGCTGATAAGCTCGGCGCTTTTCCTCCTCGAGATATCCATGAAATTCATTGATATAATGTTGCACCTGGCCGTCAGAAAATTGACTATTGACCGTTAATTTACCACTTTGTGATACTGCGCCAAAGTCAACACTCTCGCCTGGCACTTCGACACCCTCGCTCATCAATAACATCAAAACACAGTGTAGTCGCCAGGCAATCTGCTCGCCAACCAAAACCGCGCCGTCGCTCAGCGCCACTACCGCACAGTTCTCATAGCGATAATCATCGAGTAATTTACCCGCCAGCTCCGCCCCCGCCTGTGATCGATTCTCAAAATACATATGCTTATTGTACCAGTATTTCATCTACTCTTCCATGCTACAATGAATACTAGTGAAATACTATGAGGTAGCTCCAACAAAAATCGTGCGTAGCGACGCTAGTTCTTTTACCTATAGCTCGGAGAGGGCCCTTGCAATAGGCACCGTAGTGACCATCTCGGTCGGTAACAAAAATCTCGTTGGTGTGATTATGAAGTCAGTCAGTAAACCTGTCTACTCCGTCAAGCCAATCTTAGCGCTAGTAACACCCGTCCCTCTGCCACGCGCCCTAGTCGCTACTGCAGTCTGGATGAGCCAATATTACAATACTCATCTAGCGCTCGTCTGGCAGACAATTTTGCCGACAGGCATTACCAAAAAACGACGAGCTAGCCCTAATGCGCCACTGGTCCATGAACGAGAACGAACAAAAAAAGTATTCACTGCCGATCAAAAGCGCGCTATCAAAACTATCAATGCCATGACTAGTGGCACCGCTTTACTACACGGCATAACTGGCTCTGGCAAAACCCTGGTCTACATCGAATCAGCTCGCCATACTATCCAGTCCGGCAACTCAGTCATCATTCTAGTGCCAGAAATCGCCCTGACCTCTCAATTAGTGGCAGAATTTTCCCAATATTTTCCAGATATAATTGCTACTCACTCCCGCCAAACAGAAGCCGAGCGCCATAGAGCCTGGCAACAAGCCTTGACTGCCGACACCCCACAGGTGATTATTGGACCACGCTCCGCTCTCTTTTTGCCAGTCAAGAAACTCGGACTCATTGTCGTTGACGAATGCCACGAGCCAAGCCTTAAACAAGAACAGTCACCGCGCTACAATGCCCTACGCGTCGCAAGCATCCTCACTCGCCAAGCAAAAGCTAAAGTTATTCTCGGTAGCGCTACACCGAATGTTTCTGACTACTATCTGGCTGAACACTCTGGGCGGCCAATCATCTCACTACCCAATCCAGCACGCCAAAATACTATTGCGCCAACAATTCAACTAA
>CAZKHR010000070.1:0-3892 GCA_964552745.1 uncultured Candidatus Saccharibacteria bacterium
CAAACACTTGTTTACTAACCAGCATGGGCTGATTAGGCCTATTGTAGCATACATTAACATAAAATGCAAATATAACGTAATGACGTAACTCTGACAATTGTGCGTCACCCTGTTCGTCTCTTGGTTGACTAAGCCCATTCGTTGTATCTTGGCGTGCTCGATCGGATATCGGCAACAAGTTGCCTCCTCCGCTTGCTTGAAAAGAAAATACCTGCGGTGCTTTCTTTTCGGCGCTACGCTACGCCGAACCTCCGGTTCGCATCCATGGGTTCAAGAGCCCGTTATAGAAATAGCCCCACCCTAAAGGGTGAGACTATTTCTATGGCGCGCTCGACCGGATTCGAACCGGCGATCTCCTCCGTGACAGGGAGGCGTGATAGGCCAACTTCACTACGAGCGCATGAGTTAACTTTATGAATGATAGCAAAAAAGGAGGAAAAAAGCAAATAACTTAAGGCGACAGTTTGCATTTATTGTATTGGTATTTTACAATTATGACTAGAGTATGAAAAAAAGAAATATTATCACTGTTGCTGTCATGTTGTCGGTTATTGGTATTATGTTAGTACCAAACACGCTTTTTGCAGCTAGCTGTGCGGGAGAAGAGATGTCGATCATTGATTGTGGTGGTGCAACCGGTGAGGGGGCAATCCTTGCGGTTATTAAATCAATTATTCAAATTTTAACAATCGGTGTCGGAGTGCTAGCGGTTGGAGCGGTGATCGCTGGCGGTATTCTCTACTCTATGTCGGGCTCAAATCCTGAGTATATGAAAAAGGCCAAGACTATCTGGCTAAATACAATCATTGGTTTAGTAGTGTTTGCCTTTTTTGCAGCGATAGCAAACTTTATTATACCTGGAGGGGTTATCGGATGATTAAGCGCACTATAGTAATGTTGACACTGGTATTGCTCGGGGCAGTCGGCATGGCGACCATTCCGACCAGTTCGGTGTCGGCAGCAGATTGTGGTGGAAATATTCTCACCCTGAAACCGTGGTATCATGGCTTGACGGATGGTGATTGTAATATAGAGACACCAGGAGATACTGATGAGATGGGTGGCTTTATCTGGAAAATTGCCTTGAACATCGTCGAAGATCTACTGCAAATCGCTGGCTATGTGGCGTTTGGCTTTGTCGTTTATGGCGGTTTTCTCTATATGACCAGTTCTGGGCAGCCAGATAAAGCAACAACAGCACGAAAAACTATCACTTATGGATTAGTAGGCTTAGTTATTGCGATATCAGCAGTGCTATTAGTTAATGTAATTGCCTCTACGGCATTAGGAATTTGACGATGATACAGTATTTCTTACCAAAAATAACCGCAGAACTCCTTGGTACTGCCGAAGAGCTCGGTCTTCCAACTGGAGGTGGTAGTGTTGGTGATGCGCAGATTAAGTCGATTATGGGTGTTGTTTACATGGTAGCGGCGGTGATTGCTGTGATTGTTATTATTATTGCTGGCATCTTGTATGCCACCTCTAGTGGTGATTCAGCTAAGATAGCTAGAGCTAAGAACGCTATACTGTATTCAATCATCGGTCTTGTCGTAGTGATTATCGCTTCTGCGATAACAAATTTAATTATAAAAGAGGTTGGTTAGAGATGAGGAAAACAACAGTTGTACTAGTGTCTATCGTTGCATTGATTGGTGCGTTTGTGCTAGCTCCAGTCAGTTCGGCGAGCATTCTTGACAGCGCCTGTAGCGGTGTTGCCGGAAACGAGATATGTGACAAAAGCGGTCAAACAGATGCCACGCCGCTAATTCGAAATATTATTAACATTTTGCTATATATAGTATCAGTAGTTTCAATAATTATGATTATAGTTGGCGGTATGCGGTATATTCTTTCTTCTGGCGATTCGGGCAAGGTTGCTTCAGCAAAAAATACGGTAGTTTATGCGGCGGTGGGGCTAATTGTGGCAGTGTTTTCCTGGGTTATAGTAAATCTCGTCGTAGAACAGCTTACGTAACTCTTGCGCTTACCTAGGCTTTATGTGTTATAATTAACGTGAAGATAGTATCAATATTAAGAAAGGTTATTGAAAAGTATGAAAAAAGTAGCTTTACTCATCGGAACATTAATGATACCGATGCTTGCAGTAGGCGTTAGTGTGATTAGCTCGGATGGTGTGTTTGCGCTGTCACTAAGCGATGGCCTGGGTGCGGCTGAGGGCGCACAGGGTCTTGCGAGAGACACGGACGGTAACTCAATAGTTACTACGATTATTGACATTTTACTCTGGTTGGTCGTTATTTTGTCTGTGATTATGTTGATTTTTGGTGGTATTAAATACGCTACTTCAGCTGGTAGTAGCGAGAAGATTACGTCAGCAAAAAACACGATCATGTATGCGATTATCGGTTTAATCATTGCCGTCTTCTCCTGGGCACTTATAAGCTGGATTACCACTACCCTTGAGGTCAGCTAAAGGTAGTTAGTAAGATAATTAAATCACCCTTCCAAATGGAGGGTGATTTAATTTTGCTTAATGCAAGGCTAAAGGACTTGAATCTTTGTAGCTTTTTCTTGCTTGACTTTTTCAAAAGTGATAGTTAAAATACCATCTTTAAGTTCGGCAGCAACACCTTCTTCGCGTACTGGTACAGGTAGTGCTAGGGTTCGGCTAAATTCACCCCAATAACATTCCTGGATGTGCCAGTTGCGAATTTCTGATTCGTCATTGCTGACCAGCGTACCGCTAATTGTCAGAATACCGTCAGAGATGCTGACATCGAGGTCATTACGGTCAATACCAGCTGTTCGTGCCTTGATAACTAGCGTGTCGTCTGTTTCGTACGCATCAACCGCTAATTGACCAGGAAAATCCCCTTCGCTGTCGTCCCAGGTATCGTCTGTAGCTGGATTTGACTGTTGTGGCGCTGGTGTCGAGGACATATCGTCGTCGGTCAAGAATGCCGCAGCTAGCTCATCTTCCATTAATAAATCATCGTTCTGTTTACGGGCCATGATTTCCTCCACTTCTTAGGCTCATATTGACATAGTCATCTATTATTATACCCACTATGTACGCTATAATCAACAGAAGGAAGGCATAAACGTAAAAATTACAATGATTGATGGCTTGTTTGGTATCATCGCTCCCCACTACTGTTATGGGTGTGGTTTAAAGGGGGCTATTTTGTGCAAGTGTTGTAAAAATGACATTTTGGAAGACCATACAATTTCCTTGATAGCCAATAGCTATGCACATAACAGCAAAGCCATAAACTTACCAAGTAAAAAACTACAAGAATCGTTAGTTTGGGGTGGGTCGCCTAGAGAGGGTGTCTTGGCCGAGGTAATAGACGCCCATAAGTTCAAACGAGCTAAATCGGCCTATCGACCTCTGGCTGAGTTGCTGTTTGAGTCGCTACCTAGTTTACCGAAGTCGATAGTGGTCGTTCCTGTTCCGGCGGCGCCAAAAAATGTGCGAATCAGGGGTTATGACCATATGACGCTAATCGCCAAGGAGTTAGGCCGGTTGGGCGGCTGGCGAGTCACTTCCCTGCTGAAGCGTAATAGTAATGTGACACAACATTTTTCAAAAAGTGCGACTGTTCGCAGGAGCCAGGCAAAGAACTTTTTCTCAATACGCCAACAGCCTGAGGCGAAAATAACCTATCTTGTGGTTGATGACATCTTGACTACGGGTGCAACACTCGATGCGGCAGTTGATTGCCTAGAGCAAGCCGGAGCCAAAACCGTCCTCACAGCAGTCGTCGCTCGGCAGATTTTGAAATAACAAGGAGAGGGATATCGCTCGCAAATCTCATGCCAAATTTAAATACAGCTCGTCTGAGCTGTATTTAAATTTGGCGGAAGGAGAGGGATTCGAACCCTCGGTGGGATTGCTCCCACACACACTTTCCAGGCGTGCCAGTTC
>CAZKHR010000071.1:0-3857 GCA_964552745.1 uncultured Candidatus Saccharibacteria bacterium
ATGGCGAGTAACAGTTAGCGATCGATTGGTCGAGCAGGAAAAAGTCGAGTTGACCTCTAGGAGAGATGGCGAAACTAGGCTCTTGACAGTCCAAGAACTGCTTGATATACTCAAATAGATTTATTGATCTTGGATGAAAAAACGCTACATTTAGCGTTTTTGGCGTCAAGCAAACACTAGATATAGTAGGGAAGGATAAAATTATGAAGAAAACGTATCAAATTACCGAAGCAGGTAAAAGGGAATTAGAAGTAGAGCTGGAAGAGCTAAAGAGTCAGCGTGGTGAGATTGCTGATAAGATTGCTGCTGCGCGTGATTTTGGCGACCTCAGCGAGAATGCTGAGTATGACGCGGCGCGCGAAGAGCAAGGCTTGGTTGAGACGCGAATTGCTGAAATTGAAGATATTTTACAAAACGCAAGTATTATTCAGGCCAAAAGTAGCTCAACTGTTGAGCTTGGTAGCCGTGTAGAGCTTAAGAGGGAAGATAAGATCGCAGTTTATACTTTGGTTGGTCCAGTTGAGGCTAATCCGCTGGAGGGTAAAATTTCCAATGAATCGCCAATCGGCCTTGAGTTGATAAATAAAAAGGTCGGCGACAGTGTGACTATAACGACGCCAAAGGGCGAAATTACATACGAAGTTGTGAAGATCTCTTAGCTACGTTATACTAACAGATATGGCAACGCTTAAAGACTATCGAAATGAACGACTGCGCAAGCTAGAGACTTTGCGTGAGTTGGGTGTGAACGCCTATCCGGCGCAGGCTAATCGTACGCACACTAACAACCAGGTACTGGAGCAGTTTGACGAGCTTGTCGGGCATGAGGTGACGATAGTTGGACGGATTGTGTCAATTCGTAGTTTTGGTAAATTAGCCTTTATAAAGCTACGTGACGTGAGTGGCGAGATTCAGTTGTATTTGCAAAAAGATAGCGTGGCTGAGCTTGATTCTGAAAATGGCGTACTAGGCATGAAGCAACTTAAATTACTCGATACTGGCGATTTTATTCAGGCAGTTGGTGAAGTTACTACAACTCAAACTGGTGAAAAGTCAGTTGGTGTGCGCAAAGTATGCTTGCTGACTAAAAGTTTGCGACCGATGCCGACTGAGCTAGCTAACAAAGAAGAGCGTTTTCGTCGTCGCTATGTCGATATGAATGTCAATCCTGAGGTGCGTCAGCGGATGATTCGTCGCAGTAAATTCTGGCAATCAACTCGTGATTTCCTAAATAATCGAGGGTTTATTGAGATTAATAACTCAGTGCTTGAGCATACGACTGGCGGTGCCGATGCGACACCTTTTGAAACGCATATGAACGCGTTAGGACAGGATTTTTATTTGCGCATCAGCCATGAATTGCCACTCAAGAGGCTACTGGTGGCGGGTTTTGAAAAAGTTTATGATATCGGTCCACGTTTTCGTAACGAAAATTATTCTGATGAGCATTTACCAGAGCATTTTGCCATGGAATGGTATTGGGCGTACGCCAATTGGCAAGACGGTATGCGCTTGACGCAGGAAATGGTGCGTTATTTGGCTGACAATGTGTGGGGTAGGCGACAATTCAAGTTATTAAATGGTGCGGAGGTTGACCTGGGGCAAGATGGTGAAGATTTTCCACTAGTTAGTTTCACTGGGGTTATCAAAGAGCATTATGGGCTTGATGTTTTCACCTGTACGCTAGATGAAGTTAAGGAGCAGTTGGCGAAGCATAACATCGAGGTAGAAAAGACCGAAAATCGTGCCAGGGGCATTGACAAGTTGTGGAAGAAAATTCGGGCGACGATAGTGGGCCCAACATTTTTGGTGGACGTACCAGACTTTTTGCAACCACTTGCTAAGCTTGACGGTAATGACCCACGCTATTCTGAGCAATTTAATTTACTTCTCGGTGGTACCGAAGCTTGTAAGGCTTACTCTGAATTAAATGACCCAATTCGACAACTGAGTAACTTTATTGAGCAACAAAAAATGCGTGATGCTGGCGACGACGAGGCGATGATGCTCGATATCGACTATGTTGAGGCGCTCGAATACGGTATGCCACCAGCCTGTGGCTACGGCAATAGTGAGCGCTTGTTCTGGCTCCTCGAAGGTGTAACCGCCCGCGAAGGCGTGCCTTTCCCGCAACTTAGGCATGAGATCGACGGAACAACACGAGAGATTTACTCAAAAATTAGACTATAGCTGTCACTAAGTTTGAAGAGTGTTCGAAAAGTAAAAAAGCCTCTCTCAATTAGTTAGTGAGTTTTTATACCATCTTGATTTATTGGTTTTGCCTCTTTCCGGGAATCAGTTTTTCCAGCATGACGACCATATGGCAAAGAAGGAGTTCACTATGAAGGGTGCTGTTTTAGAGTTCTGCGAAATACTACTGGTATTGCAGTATTAAATACAGGCGAGGTAATCTTTTAGATAAATAGTAAACGTGGTGAATAGAAAGCGCTTCTGTTGTACAATAAGAGTATGAAGCATTGTATTTTTGGCGTAGTAGTAACTTTGGCAGTTACACTGGGTCTGGTGGCGACAGTGAGCGCAACTAGTGCCGATAATTTTACGATTACCAACTATGATGTCAAGATGGAGCTGAGTCGCGATGATGATAAAGTTTCTACTTTGCGGACGACGCTAAATATCACAGCGGATTTCCCGCCAGAGCAGAACCATGGCTTGGCGCCAATATTTGTTAAGGAGTATGACGGTCATCCAACTTCGTTTAAGTTAGAGTCGGTAACCGATGAGTTTGGCGACAAGCTAAAGTATCGCTGGAACAATGATGAATTACGCATCGGTGACGCCGACACTTACGTTAGTGGCCTTCAGACTTACGTTATCACCTATAGCGAGCGAAATGTTACTAGATACTATGCTGATACTAGTAAGGATGAGTTTTATTGGGATGTGATTGGTACCGAATGGCGCGTGCCAATTGAGCAGGCAACAGTTAGTTTGAAAATTGACTCAGAACTTGTTAGCGCCAGGCAAGCGGAGCCACAGTGCTACATTGGTCTAGCTGGTTCAACGGATTATTGTTATATCTCAGAAATAGGTGGCGAAGTAGTGGCAGACTTGCCTGTCGGACTGCACCCTGGTCAAGGCGTGACAATGGCGATTGGTTTCCAGCCAGGGACTTTTAGTGAGTACAAACTGACACTTTGGGAGCAATTTGTGCAAATCTGGCAAGTCATCCAAGTCGTTACGGCGGTTCTGATGATTCTAGGGTTGATTTGGCTAGGCGTGATTTATATTCGTTCGACAGGACGCAAAAAAGAGCTAGGAGCGATTGTGCCGGAATATATACCGCCTGAGGATATTAGCTTGCTTACGTCTGCATTTATTAGTAAAAGCCACTTCATGGTTAAGGGTTCACCTATGACAGCGCAGCTGATTGATCTGGCGGTCAGGCACTATATTAAGATTTACGAGGTTAAACAGGTGACTTTTTTAAAGCACGCTGAGTATGAGATTGAAATCATCAAGGATCTCTCTAGCCTTAAGGCAGAGGAAAAAGAAATGATCGACGATATGTTTAATACGCCACCGAAAGTTGGTGATAGGCTGAATCTGAAAATGTTACAGCCTAGTAACCGGCGTTATACTAAGAGGACTGCCGACGATCGTAAAAAGATAAAAAACCTAGCGGAAAATGAGTATCGGCTACTAGAAAAGAGTGAAGTACACGTAAGGCGATTTCGTCGTTACGGTATTGTATTTTTAGTGCCAACTATCTTGCTATTGGCCCTTCCGTTATTAATTTTAGTAATTGTTTCATTTGCTATGTCGCATGGCAAATCGCTGACCGATAGAGGACTGGCTCTG
Source organism: uncultured Candidatus Saccharibacteria bacterium (assembly GCA_964552745.1). Lineage (GTDB taxonomy): Bacteria > Patescibacteriota > Saccharimonadia > Saccharimonadales > Saccharimonadaceae > Nanosynbacter. Next base: position 3,823 of record CAZKHR010000071.1, read on the forward strand.
CGACGATATCTGATGGGGCTGAAAATGTATATCAG
>CAZKHR010000072.1:0-3811 GCA_964552745.1 uncultured Candidatus Saccharibacteria bacterium
AACTTTCTCCTCAAACTCTTTACGTGTTGCAATGTTATAGATTGCCATGTTGATATTATCTCCTTTCCTACGCAGCGCGTGGGGTTAATGTTATTCGATTAAGTAGTAGGGAACTAGTAATAACTGATACCGAGCTAAATGTCATGGCTAAGCCTGCTAGTTCAGGGCTGAGTATCAACCCCGTCCAGGCAAAGAGGCCGGCGGCAATCGGTATGCCAATAACGTTATAGATAAACGCCCAAAATAAGTTAAGCCAGATACGATTGAATGTCTTTTGACTGAGGTTTAAAGCCAGGACGACATCGCGTAAGTCATTTTTGACCAGGACAATGCCACCTGATTCAATTGCAATATCAGTTCCGTTGCCCATCGCGATTCCGAGATCAGCAACAGCTAAGGCTGGCGCATCATTAATGCCATCACCGACAAAAGCAACTCTTCCTTGTTGTTGTAGTGATTCGATATGGCTGGCTTTGTCGCCAGGTAAAACATCGGCGACTACCTCATCGATGCCAACGACATCTGCGATAGCTCTGGCAACTCGCTCGTTGTCGCCTGTAATCATAACGGTGCGGATACCGCGCCTTCTCAGTATGCCGATAGTATCGGCAGAAGTTTCTTTTGGTGCGTCTTGTATAGCGACTAAGCCGAGAATTTCACTGCCTGAACCAACGATAATTACTGTCTTGGCTTCGTTTTGCAAGTGCTCCATTTCATGCCGTAGCTTGGTACTAAGTTTTGTATTTCCAAGTAATTTCGTGTTTCCGACAAAAGCAGGTTTGCCAGCTATATTTCCAGTGACACCTTTTCCCTCGATAGCCTCGAAGCCGGTTACATTTCCTGGCTCGATATTAAGAGACCTGGCCTTCTCCAGGATGGCAGAAGCAATGGGGTGTTCCGATGAATACTCAAGTGTACTGGCAAGTGTTAAGACTGTCTTTTCATCACCAATAATATCAGTGACAACGGGCTTGCCGATAGTGATAGTGCCAGTTTTATCAAATGCGACGGTTTTGATATTATTTGCAGCTTCAAGAACTTCACCATTTTTGATCAAGATACCAAGCTTAGCGCCACGCCCAGCACCAACCATCAGGGCGGTAGGCGTCGCGAGGCCAAGGGCGCACGGGCAAGCAATGATAATGACGGCGACCGCAAACAGCATAGCCGAGGCAAAATCAGCGCTAAAAAGCACAAACCAAGCAACAAAAGTGATAATAGCAATAATCAGCACTGTCGGCACAAAGATATTAGAAATCTTATCGACGGTTTTTTGAATTGGTGCACGGCTAGCCTGTGCCCGCCTCACCGTGTCAACTATCTGAGCAAGAAGTGTATCATTGCCAACTTTGGTCGCTTTAAACATGAACGTACCAGACGTATTGATCGTTGAGCCGATGACATTGTCATTAATCTTTTTAGTGACTGGCATACTTTCGCCTGTGACCATCGCTTCATTGACTGCGGATGAGCCCTCAGTGACTATGCCATCTACGGCAATCTTCTGTCCTGGTTTAACATGCAGAATATCACCGACAGCCACCTCCTCCAGGGGTATGCGTACAAGCTTGCCGTCGCGCAAAACCTCGGCATCTTTGGCTTGTAGACTAAGCAGTTTCTCAATAGCGCTACTAGCACGACCTTTCATCGCCTCTTCGAGCACCTGTCCCAGTAGGATGAAGGTGATTACAATCGCGGCTACTTCAAAAAATACTGGTTCATTACTGAACATTGCATATACACTGTAGGCATAAGCTGTACTGGTGCCGATAGCGACTAGCGTGTCCATATTCGCATTGTGATTTTTGAAGGCCTCCCAGCCTGTGCGAATAAACGGCCAAGCGGAAATTGCCATAACTCCGGTAGTCAGTGTTAGCATCGTCCAGTTTCCGCCCGGTAAGCTCCAACCGATTAGCGGTCCCAGTATCATCTCCGCCAACATTGGTAGCGACAAGACGAGTGAGATGATAAAGCGTGTTTTAATGCTCATTATTTAACCACTATCTTGCCATGAAACATATTCATACCGCAGGCGTAATCGAATTCACCGACTTTTGAAGTGTCGATATCTATTGAAAACTCTTCGTTAACAGGTAGCTCTTGGTTAATTCCGAAGTCTGGGAAGACGACGCTAGAAAAACAGCTGGACGGATCCTTGCGGTCAAAAATTAGCCTAGCAGGTACGCCTTGCCTCAGTACGACGGTATTTGGTAGATATCCACCGTTCACGGTCACTTTTGCCTTTTGCTCGCCTCCGTACATAGTTGCTCTTACTTCTTTGCTATCTCGTTTACCAAAAAACCACCATACAATAAAGCTGATAAGTAGGGTGGCACCGATGATTACTAAGATTTTTTCCATACCCCTTCCTATTTGTTCCTCTTCAGTTTATAAACTTTCAGTATCTCTTCCGTAGCTTTGTCTTCTTGGCCGTTCTTCACTTGACCGATAACATGGGCACGCAGATGATTCTCGAGCAGTAAGTCTTCGACTCCTGACAGGGCGGACTTAACTGCCGAAGCCTGTGTAATAATATCAATGCAGTAGGCACCTTCTTCAACCATCTTTTGTAGGCCACGAACTTGTCCTTCGATCAGCTTGAGGCGGTGAATTGCGCGTGGTTCAATCTCTTTTTTCATAATCCTAGTATACCCCTCGGGGGTATTGATGTCAATACTAAAATGCAAAATTATAAACCAGGTAGATTATCTAAAGCCATCACATTTAGTAGGTTTAGAAAAAACACCTCCAAGGAGGAGGTGTTTTTAAGGTCTCTGGAATTCTTAATTTCGTCGAGTGACTGCGTAAGTGGCACCGTAAGCTAGTACTGAGCCGATTGTTCCGACGAGAGCTGCTGTCGCTCCCGCGCCTGTTCGAGGTAGCTCGGTTACTATTACGTCTTCAGCTTGTACCTTGTCGTCAGACTTTGGCTGATCGGTTTTTGGCTCCTTGGTTTCGTCCTTTTTTGGAGTTTTATCCTTTGGAGTTTCCTCTTTTGGAGCTTTATCCTTTGGAGCTTCTTCCTTTGGAGTTTCCTCTTTTGGATTTTCTTTGCCTGGCTTGTCGTCTTCTTTCTTGACGATAGAGCCGTCGTTGTCTTTGGCTGTGACTTCGCCCTCGGTCTTTACCTTGATAATTGAGCCTTTATTTCCTTCGACGCTGACATTGCCGTCAGTCTTCGTCTTGATAATCGAACCCTTGTTATTGTCAATATTCATGTCACCGCTAGTCTCGGTCTTGATGATTGAGCCACGGTTGTCTGAAATCTCATTCACTAAGTTCGAACCGCTCTCCACTTTTGGGCAGTGACCTACTGAACTTACTTTGATGATACTGCCGCGGTTGTCGGTTATTTCTGCTGGCACAAACCCACATACGCCATCGATTTTGATAATACTACCACGATTGCCTTTGATTTGGCCGCTGTTGATTACCTCTTCAATATCACAAGTGCCGTCACCGGTCACTTTGATGATGCTTCCTCTATTGTTGTTGACTTGATTGATGATTTGCTCACATGATGCACTTACTTTAATTATCGCGCCCCTATTATTGCTAGTTGCAGCAAAACTAGGTATAGATATTAGTGCTGTGACTGTGAGTATTGCACCCATATAGCTTAATTTGTTCATAAAAACTCCTTGCTAATGCTTTATTATTAACTCTCACTTGCGACACATCAGTGCCATTGCCTACAGTATACTTCATAAGTGTATTTTTGTCAAGTCTTTTAAAACAAAAAACTTCCTGTGTCAAATATAAGCCTAAACTTATATCTGATATACTACAGTAGTATGCAAAATAATCTCTG
>CAZKHR010000073.1:0-1329 GCA_964552745.1 uncultured Candidatus Saccharibacteria bacterium
AGTGCGTCGGGTTGAAATATTCCTTTATGACTCTGGGCCTATCTGTGTTCGCAGCCTCCTTATAGTTTATAAGCTGAAAGAACGCCTCAATTAGTAGACCAGCGGCGACAGAAAAAAGGATGCCAAATAAAACAGCCGGGGTCATCTCGGTACCTTTCGGTATCTTTTTTCGTTTCGTATCCATCTTTTTCTATTATCGATCGATCTTTTTGAATGCGTTAAACGCCATTCGTTGGCTTTTGGCTCTAGTCCTAGCGCGTATAGCAGCTTTGTCGCGAACTCATCATCCAACCTAAGCCTTCGCTCCACCTCATGAAGCCTCCAACCAGCTTTCGTATCGATAAATTCTCTGAGTTGTTCAGGGTATCGTATGCCGTTATTTACCCATTGCCGCGATATTTTGCGAACCTTACGATTTACAATATATTGCTTAATGCTCAATAAACCCACCCCCGATATGACAGCTAGGTCTATCGAGTCATTCAAAAAGCCGATCCAATCAAACAGCTCTACGCCTGGGGCTCCTAGTCCGGATGGTGTCGCTATAATTATTTTACTGGCATCCCCTTTTATGTATCCTTGCGCTACCAGCTCTTTTATCTCAGCCAGTGTCCAATCCCTATGTAGCGGTTCATAGCCAGACAATACTCGTATGCTTCCGTTTTTATTGAGTGTATATTTGATACCAAAACCTGACTCACTCCAACCCGAAACTCCATCGCAAACTGTCGAGCTACCCACCCATAAGGAAACAGGGCGAGACGCGTCAACAGTATTCTCGTAGTGGCTTATCCCATTACTAAGTGCTTCGTTTATAACATCTACTCCTACGCTTCGAATGGACGACTTGTCAGATAGCAATCTCGATGTTATATAAATTTCATGCTTTTCTCCACTAGTAGCGTTGTCGAATATAAAATTGACGGTTTCTTGCGGAGCGCTATCGCCCTTTAGGGTGTCACCTAAGGCCATCACTCACTCTTCCTCATTACACCGTCCATAGTCTGCCCCTCCGGCAGGTAATCACTTGCGATCATCCATTTCTCATTCATACGAAAAGCTGGAATAGTCTGGCGTGCGGCTTTGTTGGCGGCCACATTGCCCTTGATGCCGTTTTGCTTGGCCCATGCAGAAACAGTGATGGTGCGAGGCTTCGTGAGCAGTGTAATGCGCTTGTGGAGCGACTCCATGAGGAGTGATGCAAATAGTTCAGTAAAGCCGTCGTACCTATTGTCTCGTCGGTACTCATCGAAGAGTGGATAGTAGTCTGTGAGCTTGCTCTTGCTCTGAATGATGATTGGCGGATAGCCAAGGTTCATGAGCTGCTGA
>CAZKHR010000073.1:1339-3758 GCA_964552745.1 uncultured Candidatus Saccharibacteria bacterium
CGACCTATTCGACCGTTCCCGTCTACAAACGGGTGAATTGTCTCAAATTCGGCGTGAAAATGTGCGATATTGTCCAAAAAATATTGAGAGTCTTTTTGTTGCGAATACTGCTCCATTAGTGCCATCATCATCCCTGATACGAATGCAGGATTTGCGCCAACGTGAGCGCCAATACGCACCCACTCTTTGCCCCTACGATATCTACCTGCTATATCGTCACTAATGCCCGTAAGCAGCATCTTGTGCAGGGACAGCACGAGGCCGTTAGTCAGCCTTTCTTGGGGGTTTTTTAGGAGTTCTGCAGTAACTTTTGCTAAGTTTTTTGCCTCAAACACCTCTCGAATCTCATGGTCTCTGAGCATTTGGTCGCGTAAAATAATGTCTTCGGTCTCTTTTAGCGTCAGCGTAGAGTTCTCGATGGCATTTGAGTTATAGACCATCTCTGGTATTTCTGCCACGGCGATCTCGTAAAGCGCTCGCTCATTACCCTCAGAAGCACACCTATACTGCTCTAGCAGCTTCTCTATTTTATCTCGGGTAACCTTATTGATCATGAATGTATTATATCATATTTTACGTGAAAAAGTGCAAATTACGGCTATTTTTCACGGTAAGTTGATTTTTCATACTACTCGTGCTTGATTTTGATGTCAAAACGCTCTAAGCTGCTACGTATCCTAGACGATTTATGCATGTCTATTGGCTTCAACAGCATTTAGCTGACCCTCTTGCTTTTTCTGCCGGTTTTTGCTATATTAAAAGCTGAATCACCATGTCTTGGCTTGCCTAAGGTTTCGACCGACCGCACATTCTGAGACTTTTGCCGGCTCTGCCTAAGGTTTCGACCGACCGCACGAGCCGGTTTTTTGTTTTTGCGACTATTCTTGAGATATTCAAGCCTGCTCTGCAAAGGCTCTAAGCTCATAATATATTTGCGATATCCGCTCAGTAACTTTGAGTAGCGACGGTTCGGCGTAATAATGCGGAGCAGCTTATCATTCTCTTCGAGATACTCGGCCAGACAATAAAAGTCTCCATCACCACTGACAATAATGGCCTGACTGTATTCGTCATACAGCCTGGCCGAAGCGTACAGCACAAGCTCTGCATCAACATTGCCTTTCATGGTCTTTTTACCATTTTCGTAATATGCAACAGTGGGCTTGAAGATCAGAGTGTAGCCAGCCTGTTGCAAGCTAGTGTATAAATCTTGGTTGCCGTCAGTCTTGCCAATGAATAGATAAGCTTCGGTGACGTTGTATTTGTTCTTGAGGTACAGGCGAAACTTTTTGTAGTCGAGATTCCAGCCAAGTGAGCGAACACCGAGGTTGAGATTTTGGCTATCGATGAATGCATAGTTTGGCTTGGAAATTTTCATTCTCAGTGCCCAATCTTAGCAAGGTTCTCTTTTATTTTTACTTCTAGCTCATGGGATTTGGCAAATTGCTCATTTAGTTCAGCCGTCAATCGCTCAATCTTTTCTACAAATGCTTCGTCATCTTCTTCAACCTCTTCACTACCGACATAGCGGCCCGGAGTAAGCACGTAGTCGTGCTCTTTGATATCTTCGAGGTCGGCAACCTTGCAAAAGCCAGCAACGTCTTCGTATTTACCGTTCTGAGTCTTGAAGTTGTGGTACGCGTCGGTGACTTTGGCGATATCCTCTGGCGTGAGTTCACGATTGCGGCGATTGATCATCTTGCCTAGATTGCGACCATCTATAAACAGTGTCTTGCCGTGACGATTGGTTCGATCACGCGACACAAACCACAAACAGCAAGGTATGGCGACGTTGAAAAACAATTGGCTTGGTAGGGTAACGATAGCATCAACCATATCATTCAAGATAAGTTGCTTGCGTATCTCTCCCTCACCCGAGCTCTGGCTGCTCATACTGCCGTTTGCCAAGACAAAACCGGCCGTACCTTTTGGCGACAAGTGATGGATCATGTGCTGAATCCAAGCATAGTTAGCATTACCCCTTGGTGGCACACCGTACTTCCAGCGAATATCATCGAGTAAATGCTCCTGGCCCCAATCGCTAATATTAAACGGCGGGTTGGCTAGTATATAGTCAGCCCTGAGGTCTGGCAGCTGATCGCCAGTCAGGGTGTTTCCTCGACGTATATCTGCGTCTATACCACGAATCGCCATATTCATCTTGGCTAAGCGCCAGGTGGTTTCATTGTATTCCTGGCCATAGATAGCAATATCATCAATACGACCCTGATGCTCCTCAATAAACTTCTCACTCCAAACAAACATGCCACCACTGCCGCAACATGGATCGTAAACTCTTCCGCTGTAAGGTTCGAGCATTTCGACCAACAACTTAACTATTGAACGCGGGGTGTAGAATTCACCTCCGTGCTTGCCCTCACTGTCGGCGAACATGCCCATGAAATACCCATAGACTTGA
>CAZKHR010000074.1:0-2105 GCA_964552745.1 uncultured Candidatus Saccharibacteria bacterium
TGGTAGTGGGTGCGACTTTTTTGCCTACGGTGGCTTCGGCGCAACAGCAGGTAACGGGACGCTCAATCGAGATGTCTAGCTCTTCACCGCTAATGCCAAATACACACTATACCGTTAAGTTCACGCCAGCAGTTGACGCTGAGGCCTTTGCAGTTTATTTTTGTAAAAATAGTCCATTAATTGGTCAAGATTGTACTGCGCCAACCGGAATGGTTGTGACTGGGGCTGCCTCTACTACTTCTGGATTCACTAATGTGACCGGCACGGGCAGTCGTGTTGTTGTCGGTGGCGAAATAACAGCCAACAGTGAAGTCTCAGTAGAGATTACGGGGATTACTAACCCGAGTGAAGTCGGTCAGTTTTATGCACGAATCGTTACTTATGATACGGTAGTCAACGCGGCTGCGGGCTCTGCAACTGCCCTTGGAACAGGTGCGTTAGATCGTGGTAGTGTAGCTCTTGCTATTACTCATACCGTCGGAGTCTCAGGAACGTTGCTTGAGACCATGTTGTTCTGTGTATCGGGAATGGCGATTGAAGCTGACTGCAAAGAAAGCACAGTGACTGACCCAGTTCTTGTGCTAGGCGAAGAGTCAGGTGGAGTAACTGCCCTTGTGCCTGGAGTGGTTAGTGAAGGAAATCTTTATACGCAAATCACAACAAATGCCGCTGGTGGAGCTATTGTTTGGCTCAAGAGCACTGCCGTGCAATGTGGCGGACTATTGTTAGCCGGAGCGCCGGCCGGGACTTGTCATATTCAGGCAGCTGGCGAAAGTGATATTAACGAAGATACTGTAGATGCACGGTTCGGTGTAAAAACTTCTGATGCGACAAATGCGGTAGGAGCAACGAGTACGACAGGAGCTTTTCAGCCGGCTAGCGGGTCAATTTACAGTAATAGCCAATTTGCGCTGAACTATGTTGACGAGACAGAAGGGGTCACCAGTACTTTTGGCGACAAGTTCTTAGACACAAATAGCCTCCCGGTTAATAATAAGAACATGATGCTAACCTTTGGCGTTAAGGTTACAAATGATACACCAGCTGGTACATACTCGACAGACCTTAGTCTAATTGCAACTGGTAAGTTTTAAGGAAAAATTATGAATCTTCAAGTACAAAGAATACACAAACCCACTCTGCTAGCTGGATTAGTAACAATACTACTAGCTTCGTTTGTTGGCTTGGCTGCCACGATGACTTCATCTGCTCAGGTTGGTGATGACGCTGTGGCGGCAAACAGCCTAAAGGTGTCACCACTCCGAACTGACGTATCAATAGATCCAGGTGAAACCAAGACGGTTAAAATAACAATCAGCAACCCAACTAGTAGTGCAGTTTCGGTGAGGCCAGTTCAAAACGATTTTGTTGCAGACGGAGAGGATGGAACGCCAGCACTGATACTTGAGGAGGCGGAATATGCGCCCTCGCACAGTTTGAAACGATTTCTCCAACCGCTTGAGAGCTTCACTCTTGAGGGGGGAGAGTCCAGAACAATAGAGGCAACAATAGCCGTTCCAGAAGATGCTGAACCGGGTGGGTATTTTGGAGCAGTGCGCTTTATGCCTACATCACCTGACGGCGGTGGACAAGTTAACCTCAGCGCGAGCGTGGCTTCGTTGATTCTCCTTCGGGTAAGCGGTGATGCTCCCGAGAAGCTGTCACTGACCGACTTTGCCGTGCAGCAAAATGGTCGCTCTGCAACATTTTTCACCACGGGTGAGGATATGTCGGTTTCTGTTAGGTTTAAGAACGATGGCGATGTTCAAGCTGGACCATTTGGCAACATAGCGGTCAGTAAGGGTGACAGCATAGTTTATCAGACTGAATTTAACAATAAAGATCAGCGAGATATGGTCTTGCCTGACAGTGCTAGGCGCTGGAGTGTACCGGTAGAGGCGATCGAAGGCTTTGGTAAATATACAGTAAGCGCAGTATTTACCTATGGATCAAATAATCAAACAGTCGAAACGACAAAGTCATTCTGGGTGATTCCTATGTCAATTATTATCAGCGGTATCGTCGCCGTTATAATAGTGGTCGGTGCGATCATTGGGTTTGTTATTTATCGACAGAAGCGCAAGAACAGCGTGTCGTTACGCGAC
>CAZKHR010000074.1:2115-3677 GCA_964552745.1 uncultured Candidatus Saccharibacteria bacterium
AGTTCGTTAAATTGTTTTACGGTAAACTTGTTCTTATTCATGTTTCCCTCCATACTTCTATTGTATTACAGAGCTTACGTGATGTCAAGGGATACTCGGCTTTGTTATTTATCGACAGAAGCGCAAGAACAACGTGTCGTTACGCGACAGTAGTCGACGATAGATAAAGATATAGCATTCTGTGTGGCGATTTGCTATAGTTAGGGTGTATAAAAAATAGTTTGGTATATCTATCTTAGGAGGCGCGACATGATGAGGTTTATCGCTCAGACAGTACTAACGTTACTCGCAAATGCGACCGGTATTATATTAGCGACATTGCTGTTGCCGGGATTTAGCGTTAACTTGCTTGGGTTTATCACCAGTGTAGCGTTCTTTACTGTATTTGAACTACTCTTTGAGCCATTTGTTCTGAAGATGGCAGTGCGATACCTGCCAGCGCTACGAGGAGGCATCGCGTTAGTGACGACTTTTGTCGGATTATTCTTAACAAATATATTTACTTCAGGCGTAGAGATTCAGGGTTTAGCAACTTGGCTATTGGCGCCGGCGATTGTTTGGCTTACAGTTGTTGTTATGGGCGTCGTATTGCCGATGTTTCTATTTAAAAATACTATTCGTAACGCGAAAAATAACCTACCAACGCGAGAAAGGCCATGATCAAAAAGCAAGAAACACAGAAGAGACCAGTCTGGTCTTGGATGATTGCAATAGCTAGTGCGATAGCGGTATGGTTTTTTTGGCCACAACTGGGAGTCCTTGCTCTAACAGCGGTTATGGCCTTTACGTTCTATCCGTTATATAAACGCCTGAAACGCAAAAAAGGTGGGCTGGCCGCCGTCATTACACTACTAGCATCCTTTCTTATTGTCATCATACCGCTTTCCTTTGTGACTTTTGCTTCGATTAGTCAGCTGACTACGCTCGCCGATTCAGTCGGCAGAAGTGAACATTGGCAATCTATCCCGGGAACGCTTGGTGGCGTTGTTGATGCCGTAAACTCGATAATTGAACCAATTACCGGCAGTCGTGACAGCGTAACTAGCGAGGGATTACTGGAGTTTTCACGAAACTCATTGGTATTTATCGCACGCTCAGCCGCTCAGTTGACGTTGGGAGTATTAGGAGGACTGCCGCAAGTAGGTATTGCACTAATCATCTACATATTTGTATTTATCGAGCTATTGCTTCATGGTCCAGGGTTAATCAAGAAACTCACTAAACTCAGTCCACTGGGTGTCGAGGATACAGAGCACTATCTCGAGAGGGTGGGAATGATGACAAATGCGATGGTTAAGGGTCAGTTCATTATTGCAATGGTGATCTCGCTTATTGCGGCGGTACTTCTGGCTCTACTCGGTTATGGGCAATACTTCTTCCTCTTCTTTGTCCTGTTTACGTTTCTTAATTTTATCCCGCTCGGTTCTGGTCTTATAGTGTTACCACTGTCGCTTTACAGTATGTTTACGGGACAATTCTGGTTAGCATTGATTGTGATAGTTTTGTACTATGCCGCCGGAAATCTTGATCCATTATTGCGTTCAAAGATTATTCCGAAACAA
>CAZKHR010000075.1:0-3601 GCA_964552745.1 uncultured Candidatus Saccharibacteria bacterium
CAGGCGCCAAATAGTGGTATGCGTAAAGGCACTGTTTCGCATTTGACTGGTCCAGCGTCGGCAATTGACGCGGCTTTGGCTGAGGCGGAGCGTATGAGTGGTCATCAGGTTGAGGGTGCGACGTTGAGTATAAATGGTTCGCACATCGTTAGCACTAAGTCCGACGGTATGATTGCCGTTGGTACGCAAGATCATGAGGTTACGACAGATGACCTAGCGCGGATTGAGGAGGTTGCGACGACTGGTAAAGTACCGCTAAATCGTGAAGTACTCGAGGTTGTGCCGCACGCTTATCGATTAGATGGGCAGGATAACATAAAAGATCCGGTCGGTATGTCGGGTACGCGATTAGAGATTCATGCCAATATCATTTCGGGACTGGTACCACATATCGCCAATATTCAGAAAGCGGCAGAACTGGCGAAGGTTGAGTCGCGTCAAATGGTGCCGTCAGTTTTGGCTGGTGCGCAAGCGGTGTTGACAGAATCGCAGATGGAAAATGGCGTGGCAGTAATCGATCTAGGGGGCGCGACTACAGGTGTTGCGGTTTTTGAGGAAGGTGATTTACAGTATGTGGCGGTAGTGCCATTTGGTGGGATAAATGTAACTAATGATATCGCTATCGGATTGAAGATTGATCCAGAGATTGCTGAACAAGTAAAGTTGGTGCATGCTCGTCTAGCGCATGATAAGGCAAGTAGCGAAGTAGAGATTACTTATGAAAAAACAAAATATTCATTTGCCCGACATGAGGTCGATGAGATTGTTGAGGCTAGGTACGAAGAGATATTTGAGGCTGTCGCCAAGGAGTTAAAAAAAGCTGGTTGTGCCGGAAAGTTACCTAGTGGGGTTGCTCTGACTGGTGGTGGGGCGAATGTACGCGGAATTATTGAATTTGCAAAAAATCAGCTGGCTTTGGCCGCCAAGTCCGGAGTGCCGACCGGTTATGCCGGCGTAAGCGAAGAGGCTGAGCGACCGGAGTTTGCCGCGGCAGTTGGTCTGATGCTGATAGATGGCGCTGGTCAAGGGGCCATAGGGAGCGGTAAAGGCCACGTAAAAACAGGGAGTGCCATGAAAAAAGCCAGTGGTCTTTTGTCGGGATTGATGGCTAAATTTAAATAATAGGCTCGTTTTTTGGTAAAAAATGTTATACTAGAAATTGAATAACGTAGGGGAGTAAGCATGCCGGAAGTAAAACCAAGTGAAGTACAAACATTTGCCAGTATAAAAGTTGTCGGCGTCGGTGGCGCGGGCGGTTCAGCAATTAATCGCATGAAAGACGCAGGGCTTAGTGGCGTGCAGTTTATCGCCATGAATACTGACGCACAGGCGTTACATGGTTCAAAGGCAGATGTTAAGATTCACCTGGGGCACTCAACAACAAATGGTCTCGGGGCAGGTGCTGATCCGACGGTTGGTGAGGCGGCGGCCAATGAGTCTCGAGATGAAATTCGGCAAGCGCTTGAAGGTTCAGATATGGTCTTTGTGACAATTGGTGCAGGTGGAGGCACTGGCTCTGGTGCTGGGCATGTGGTGGCAGAAATTGCTCGCGAACTAGGGATTTTGGTGGTTGGTGTGGCGACACGACCATTTAGTTTTGAGGGAGAAAAACGACGAGTGAATGCTGAGTGGGCGATTACTCACCTCGGTCGACAAGTTGATACGTTGATAACTATTCCTAATGATCGCTTACTACAGACGATTGATAGGCGTACGCCGTTACTGGAAACATTCAAAATTGCCGATGACGTGCTTCGCCAAGGCGTGCAGGGGATTTCTGAGCTAATTACCGAGCACGGCTTGATTAACCTTGATTTTGCTGATGTTAAGGCGGTGATGAGCAATGCTGGCTCGGCGCTGATGGGTATTGGGCGAGCGAGTGGTGAAAATCGTGCAGTTCAGGCGGCACAGCAAGCAATCGAGAGTCCACTAATTGAGGTGTCAATTGACGGAGCCAAGGGTGTGCTGTTTAACGTCACTGGTGGTTATGATATGTCAATGGCGGAGATTCAAGAGGCAGCGGAAATTATTACTAGTGCGGTTAGCCCCGATGCTAATATTATCTTTGGTGCGACACTTAAGCCAGAAATGGAAGATGAATTGGTGATTACGGTTATTGCGACTGGATTTGATAGCGCAGTGTTTCATAATCAGGAGGTCGAGCTTGCGGAAACGTCAGCAGGAGCTTCTCGGCAGACGGATGTTGACGAGAATGTGGTGCGTGATATTGACATGGAGTTGAGCGAAGATAGTCCGGCGACGGATTTTACATCAGAAGAAGAGACGACGAACATCTGGGAGGATACTCCAGTTGAAAAAGAAGAGGACGACATGCCGGCATTCTTAAGGCGACGCAAGAAGAACAAAGAGGAGTCATAGATGGCACAAATGAATATTGGCGATAGCCGGGTGATTGAGTCACGTGAGGTTAGTGATGGCTTAGCGATTCGACGCCGGCGTGAGTCACCAGATGGGCGACGGTTTACGACCTATGAGCGTATTGAAAAGCCAAATTTAATGGTAATTAAGAAAAATGAGACGCGAGAGCTGTTTAATCGTGAAAAGCTAGCTTCGTCGGTGCATCAGTCGGTTGGAACCTTCTTTAAATCTGAGGAAGATGTTGAAAAAATCGTTGATGCGGTTGAGGGAGCGCTATACGCTTTGGGTGAGTCCGAAGTGGCATCAAAGCGAATTGGCGATCAGGTGCTAGACTCACTGGCGGAACATAATGAGGTCGCTTATGTGCGATTTGCTAGTGTTTATTTTGACTTTACTTCACTGGATGAATTTGAAGATATCCTGGCGCAGCGTCGGCAGAAAAATCAGGCACGAAGGGCGGCTTAGTTGAAGGTCGTCGTTGTTTATAAATATGAGAGTGACCATGCGCGTGAAGTGTTAGATTATTTGCGAGATTTTTCGCGTCAAACTGGTCATACGATTGAAGAGAGAGATCCAGAAACGCCAGATGGTGCGAGTTTTTGTCGAGTTTATGATATCGTCGAGTACCCAACTATGCTGGCGCTGAGTGATGACGGGCAATTGCAAAATATGTGGCGCGGTCGACCGCTACCGACTATCAGTGAGGTAAGTTTTTATGTTTAGGAAGATATTCAAAAAGGAGTTGAACAGCCCAGCGATGGTTGTAGTTTTTTGTGCTGCTACGCTTGGTCTATTAGCTTCGTTAGTATTGTCGGTCGAGGCGTTGGTGCTAGCGAAAAACTCTAATGCAGTACTTAGCTGTAGCCTAAACGCCGTAGTTGATTGCGCGGCCGTGGCTAATCATTGGTCAGCGTCTTTATTGGGATTTCCTAATAGTTTCATCGGTCTAGTGGCTATGCCAGTTGTGATGACTATTGCGATGTCGATTATTGCTGGCGTGAAATATCCGAAGTGGTTTATGCGAGCTACGCAAGCTGGCGTAATAGCTGGTTTGCTATTCGCTTTCTGGATGCTCTATATGAGCTTTGCGGTAATCGGCATATTTTGCCCATGGTGTTTGGTGTTCGATGCGATGATGATAGTTATGTTCTTTGGTGTTACGCGCTATAACGTTCTTTGGGGTTATTGTCCAGCTAGCAAAAAATTAGCCAAAAGAATCAAG
>CAZKHR010000076.1:0-3557 GCA_964552745.1 uncultured Candidatus Saccharibacteria bacterium
GACATAGTCGCCGTAGGCACTGCCGGACACCTCTTGTATGACCATACCCAGTAAAGAATAACCATAATTTGAATATTTAAGCTTAACATTGTTGTCTATCACTAAGTCAGCTTCGAGTATATCCTCCCTGAATCTATCCGCATCAGGAAAAGAACGCTCAAGCTGCCAATAATCCGAGTTTAGTCCATCGCGAATCACACCAGCACCATGCGACATAAGCTGGCGCAATGTCACTTTTAGCCAACGCTCATCCTTATGCTGCTTAAGCCAAATTAGGTGGTCAGCAACATAGTCGTCTAAACGAAGCTTTCCCTGTTCTTGTAATTGCATGATTGCCGTGGCGGTAAACGTTTTAGAATGCGAGGCAATACGAAAGACATGGTCAGTCGTAAGCTCAGTTTTGCCCTCTAGATCTGCAAAACCATATGCTTCATTAAGCATTAGCTCACCCTTATGGCTTATAGCCACGACAAAACCCGGAATCTCTTGCTGCTCATAACGAAGCCTTAGCCAAGATTTAATAAAATCAACTGAATGATCAAGCGCCTGCTTATTCATAGGTCAATTATAACACATCTTCACCTGGTCACGCTCCGCCTAGATTATTTTACCTAACCTTTGAAACATACGGGTTGCCACCGATATAAAACCTCCTCATCTCACGTGTAGCTTTGGATATGCCGATTCGTGGGCTAGCGATAATTTGACTATCCGGGACTGGCGTTCGCTTAATTAATTGAAGCGGAGCGATTGATAAATCGTGTCCAGTTAACTCACGGGTTATGCCTAGTGCCTGACAAACTTTGCCCGGACCGTTAGTCAATTCCAGACCAGTTTTTCGACGATTTAATTCCATCGCTTCTATTCCATCCAGTGGCTCAACAGCTCGCACCAAAACACCCGATCCGTAGCCTTCGACACCAGTCACCAAGTTTAAGCAATGGTGCATCCCATGAATAAGATAAACATAGGCATGGCCCGCCGCCAAAAACATCGCTGCGTTGCTAGCAGTTTGACCACGATAAGTGTGGCTAGCTGGGTCAGCCTGATCATAGGCCTCCACTTCGACAATTTTCGCCCGCAGCAACTGTCCGTTAAGCTCGCGAGTCAATTCACACCCCAGCAACCGCCTAGCTGCGACTTCTACTGGAGCATTCAGCCATTGCCAATCATCATCGATACGCACCTGGAGTTGACGTCTAGCCTTCAATTGCGCTTAAAGCTCCTGATTTCTATCGGAATCTTTTAGCGGTATCGATAGCCGATCGAGACTAAAATGCTTGACCCATTCCTCTGGCTGACCAGCAATATCATTGGCTATCGCCTTGGTCGCCGACATCGCCCAAGCCAATCCCCATGCTCGATAACCAGTTATCACGTAGATACTTTTCTCACCCGGTATTTTACCAATATATGGCATACGATCGTACGGCATCTGATCACTAGCAAGCCAACGAAAAAGAATCTTATCGACATTATACCTCTGATAAACATCTGTTATTAAATTCCCAAAGTGGAGTTTCATATCATCATCGAAAGTTTCGTCATGGTACTCATGACTTTCACCGCCAAAGATCATAACTGGACGACCCTCAAATCTAGCTGAACGGATTGACCGCAATGGCTCGTCAGTTGTAATATACAGACTACTCGGATATCTTTCGCCGTCTTTTAAGGTAACAGCTAAAGCATATGAAGCTTTTTCCCACATAAATCCATCAAATATATCTTTTTTCCAAAATGGTGCACCACTCGCCTCTAGCACAACCTTAGCTTTAATATCTCCAAGCTTAGTTTTAACAACGCTTGGCTCACTAGATTCGATATCGACAGCCTCTGTTAGCTCGTAAATCACTCCGCCATTATCGACAAAAAACTTCGCCACTCCGAGGAGAAATTTACGCGGATGGAACTGAGCTTGGTTGCGAAACCTCACCGCACCAGCAACCTCAAACGGCAGATCAATCTCTGCCTCAAAACTAGCCGGCAAACCAATTTTTTGAGCAGCCTCAACCTCCGCCCTTATCTCACCAACCTTCTTAAGGTCTCTTGTGTAAACATAGGCATCCTTACGCTCAAATTCACAATCAATCCCGAGCTTTTTCGAGATAATTTCAACTTCATCAATACCAGCCTGATTAGCATCGGCGAACACCTTGGCAACTTCTTCGCCTTGGTGATTAATTAAATAGTCATATATCAAATAATGCTGCGACGAAAGCTTTGCTGTAGTCTCACCCGATGTCCACTCAACAAGTCGCGCCCCTTCAACCAGCACAACCTTCAAACCCCTCTGTTGCATATGGTAGGCAGAAACAATCCCAGTGATTCCGCCACCAACAATCGCAACATCATAGACTGTCTCGTCATTAATAAGTTTCGGATAGCCTGTCCTCGGTGTAGTCGCAATCCACAATGATTGGTCTTTTCCCTCTAGCTCTTTTGTCATAGCTACCTCCAGTTATACGCTAATTATAACACGTAGCCCATGATCGGTTAGATAAAGCTATTTCTTTTTACTGCTAACTTTTTTCTTAGTTGATAGCAAACCTATTTCGTCCAAAACACCCCAGGCAAATAACAACCATAACGCCAACAGCAACAAAAGCGACCAAACGCCACCAGGTAATTCAAACGTCGCACCAAATATCACCGACAACCCATCAAGAGACGCCACTACTTCAAGAACCGACAAAGTAAGCAGAGCTAATCCGCCAGATATCATACTCGCCAAAAAAATCTTCTTAGGTAATTTCATTTGCAACAAAAACGGCAAGGACAATAACTCTATGACCACCAGCGCAATCGCCACGACATAGCTGACCGCACTGCCCAGGCCAATGCCCATCAGCATCGCAGGAAAAGTATCAAACGAAAACAACTGAAACAGTAGCAATACTAAAATATATCCAGCTAGAAGTATTTTAGCAGCCTGTGCACCTGAGATCTCATTCCATTTAACCATCTATTCTCTATTGTACCCGGTTCAAGTATTTCGCTCAAGCTAAATCGTTGTATTTTTTACACAATCTATTGCTTTCTTTGCAAAACCAGTGTAATCTAAACATAAGCGAACATACAAAAACAAAAACCACCAAAAAGTATTTTTCGCTTTACGACATCCACCACAACTGGAGTGCCGCTTCCTTATGGGAGCGGTATTTTCCGTGTAGACAATTAAACAACAGACTATCTCCAGCTAAGTTGTTATAATATACATTATGTTTCGACCTACGGAGGAGATTTATCCAGCAAACATCACTATTGGCGACGTCCTCGATAATGACGCAACTGACTTTATTGATTTTGGGCCAAAAAGCGTATCGCCAGTAACTTATGCGCTCATAAATGAGCTTCCTCAGCAAGTCCGCAAGACGTACGAACCGGCTCAGATCGACGACCTGGCTATCGCCATGACAATTCCTCCGCCCAGCGACGGCGCAGAAGTTGAGTTCGATATGTTCAATCCTCTACTGTGCGCCCATCTCTCTCATGAGGACACCGTTCAATACCTCAAAGAATACTCAGAGTTCTATGGCGTAGAGACAGACGTATCA
>CAZKHR010000077.1:0-3380 GCA_964552745.1 uncultured Candidatus Saccharibacteria bacterium
TACAGTTGCGGCTGTGGCGAAAGTTATGTCAGACGGCATCTTGGCTACGACTCCATCAGTGGTTGTGCCACCACATCCCGTGGCGCTTGATCCAGCACCAGAGGTGAACTCAACCTTACACTGAGGAAATCGACCATGCAGTCCACTAAAATTTTGGGCGACATCCTTTACAGACTTGGCTGCAGCCTGCGCATTTGCGTTATTTGCCCTTGCAGTAATGCTGGTGTATGCAGCGATTGATATGGCTGCCAGAATGCCAATTACGACAATGACGATAAGTAGCTCAACGATTGTAAAGCCTCTTTGTTTGCTTTGAGAAATCATTCCTGATCTTCCTCCTATGCTTAGTATATTATAGTTAACATATACTATCGTAGCAAATAAACTAAACAAACACAAGCATTTTCAGGCAGATCTAGTAAAAATACCTACTCAAGTGTAACCTTAAGAATACTACTGGACATTTACTGATTTTGCGTACATTGAGCCACTAAAGGAAGCTGCTTGACCGGCGATATTACGCTCAGAATTGAGTTCAATAATGGCAGTATTATTGCCGGCACTCGAGCCCTGACTGCTCAAAGCTACATCCATATAGATAGACTTAGCGCCAGAAATAAGTGTTTCGGAGGAGCCATTCTTTTGCCAGACTTTTGCGATGTCAGTGGAACTACACAGTGGTGAAATATCTAAGGAAACTGTGCGACGCAAGGAAGTCAAACTGCCACTCGTCTGGGTATGGTAGGTGACTGTATATTTTAAGGCATCCGCAGATGTCAAGCCAGCTGAAGTCGGAACACAATCTGCACTATTGATCAGTTGGCGGCTTATATCGAGCGGATCCCTATCGGTCGCTAGGGCAACTATTTTAAGTGGCTCTGCTGAAGTAGAAGGTTTAATTTCTAGGGAATTACGCACATCTTGCTCCATGCGGTCCAGGGCAGTGACTACCTCGACTTGCAACTTTGACCGACCCTGAGTGCGTAAAGAGACGTTTGAAAGATACAATACTGTACCAATCATCGCACCAATGATCAAAACTGCTATCGGCATAATGACTGCGACTTCAACTAAAGTAAAGCCTGACTTATGGCGCGACATACGTTGCACGAACTACCTTTCGTTTTGGTGTATCGTTACCGTACTCTATCTGCACCGTAACACGCTGTAGCTCGCTAACACCAGACTCTCCCAGCCAACAACGAAAGACTGAAACAGTCACCGGTGTCGGTAATGTGTTAGTCGGTAGCGTAGGCGCAGGCGCGAGCGTACTAGATATCGGGCAGACCGTCGCTGAGCGCGTAAGTGAACTATCGTGAGTGGAATTTTCACGCAAAATACGATAAGCGATATTGCTGGCTTCGGACATTTCTCGTGAATTAGCGGCCCGAAGATTAACGGCATTATAAAGTTGATAGCCACTAATAATGAAAAGTGCGGCAACAAACAGCGTTACCATTAATTCGACTGCGGTTAATCCATCCTGGCGATTCATTGACGTTTACTCTCCCATAATTGAACAGTCGTAGGCGAGCCTTCTAGAACATAATACAGCTTAAACGAGCGACAAGAATCTCCGGATTGAGCAAGCGCTACTGTACATATGCGAGTTGAGTCGGTATATGGAACGTAGACGTAGGCATCTTTAGTAATCTTGGCGTAGGTTAGTTCGCTATTGAGATTTGCTACGTTAATAATGCAAGTGCTGGCAGTTGAGCCAGAACCACAAACACTCCTTGGGGCCGTCCTAATGCTAGTAGTAGTCTGATCTGGAGCTGTAGCGGCACCGCGCTCAAGCTCATCTAAGAGCTCTGGCATAATGGACAAGCTTGTAGAGCTACTTGCGAGTGGCATATAACTCCCCTGTGGCTTAACGATGACATCACTAGAGTCTCGCACCTCTTTAGCGTATAGCGTCTCCAGGTTCATAGCAATCGTCTCGATGTCTATTTTACGTTCATTGTCACGCGAAGACTGTTGTATGCCACGGACGCCAATAACACTGATCGTCATAATAATCAGCAGAATAAAGACCACGATGAGCATTTCGACCAAACTAAAAGCATTTTGCTTATGCATATACTTATAATACCTGCAATTGGTAGTTATGTGCAAGTTTATTTCAATTCCAAAGGCTCTTGCTCGATAGATATATGAAACATATCATAAACCTTTTGAACAATCTCTGCTCGTGCCTGCGCCAAATCTGCATATCCCGAGGCCGACTCGTTGATTAGCACTAGCGCATTTTTATCGTGAACTCGCATACCATGTAACAACTCCCCTTTGAGCCCAGTCTGGTCAATCAACCAGCCGGTCGGAATCTTATACTTATCACCTGGCATGTCATAGCTTGGCATATCCAGAAATTCTTCTTTGAGGTCATCATACTGCCATTTTTCGATAATGGCATTTTTGAAGAAAGAACCGGCATTTGGGCGCTCCTGGGGGTTGGGTAATTTATCTGCACGAATAGCGATTACTGCCTCACGAATGACCTCTGGAGTATAAATAGTCACGTTATTGTCGTCAAAATACTGTTGCAGGCCAGCATAAAATGGCGGCTTAGGCGCAGCATGATAAAGCTTGAGTGTAATAGCCGTAATGCAATAGCGCCCCATCTCTTCACCACGAAAGATACTAGAACGATAGGACAGCTTACAGTCCTCTAGCGCCAATGTCACAAGCTTATCCTGTTTGCTGTCATAAGCCTCAACACTGACCAAAGTATCGGCCACCTCTTGGCCATAAGCACCGATATTCTGCACTGGTGCCGCCCCTGCCGTCCCGGGGATAGCCGAAAGCGCCTCGATACCAGTCAATCCCATTTCGACTGTACGTGCCACTACTTCGTCCCAGATTTCGCCAGCACCAATCTTAATAATTACCGAAGATTTGTCGTCAGACAAGATATCAAAGCCCTTAATGCGATTGAATAGCACCACTCCATCGAAACCCTCGTCTCTCACGATAACATTACTGCCACCACCTAAAATAAAGATCGGCATATTCTGTTTTTTAGCGTTACGATACAGTGAGACTACCTCCTCTGTCGTTGACACTGGTGCCATAAAACGTGCTGGCCCGCCAAGGCGCATGGTTGTATAATTTTTAAGCGAAATACCTGAGTGAATATCCATAAACACAGTATAACATAGGCGCCTGAGCAATGAATCGAGAGCTCGCTCGGACTACTTTAGTACTTTAAGCGATAACTGAGGAGACGAGAATTGTTGAGTTTGTGATATAATAATGACCAATGCACCCGTAGCTCAGCGGATTAGAGTACTTGGCTTCGAACCAAGGAGTCGCAGGTTCGAATCCTGCCGGGTGTACCATGTGAGAATCAGAGGACTCTTCGGAGTCCTTTTTGTTGTCTT
>CAZKHR010000078.1:0-3173 GCA_964552745.1 uncultured Candidatus Saccharibacteria bacterium
CTAGCGGCAAAGTTATTGAGATTCAGACCTGCTCATCGTCAACCAGTCAAATATTTGACTTCACAGAGGATGCTAAGCCATACCTGGCTTTGATAGGTGGGGATAATTTCTTGTGCGGGGTGCGAGAAAATAGCGCACGCTGCAGTGGCTCTAATACCTATGGACAGCTCATGAATGATGCTAGAAGCTTGGGTGGACAGCTGGACGGTAGTGCGTGTACTAATACTGCTTCGACGTATCAGTTGCAGCTACCTCCAGGCGAGACTATAGATGTGGATTTGCTTATTAACGGTAGTGGTCAGTGGCAGTATCAGGTTTACACTCTGCAGGTGATAACTCGGAGTGGTAAGGTTTATGGCTCTGGTAATAATACTTATGGCAAATTGGGTCACGGCTCGACTAGTAGCAAGCAATGTTCGGTCGTGCAGATGAATCTACCAGCTGGAGTCAGGGCCCTAGATATGTCAGCCATGGATGAGTACAGCACCTATGTACTGGGTAGTGATGGCAATGTTTATGCCACGGGTCGTAATGACAATGGTCAGCTGGGTGATGGTACGACCACGAACAAGTCACAGCCTGTTCGTGTGCTTTTGAAGCATCAAGCCTACTTTTATTAGAAGCTATTTTTTTGACGAGTTAAGTGCCAGCCTTGACAGTACTGGCAACGGTAAACATTGAGTTTTAGGTCGTAGTTAATTAGTTCTCGAGTTTCGGCTTCCCTTTTGGCGACCACTTCGTTGGCAAAGCGGCGTTTTGTTCGACACGCTATATACGGTGTATACGCTACATCTAGCGTAGTTGACGCTAGATGTAGCGTTTTGGTGGCTTTTTTAGGGTAATTTCGACGAGGCACATCATTAGACAGTATACGGTAAATCATGATACAATAGAAGCAATGGAGAGCGAGAGACCTGTTTCTAGTGGCCAAAAATCAAGTCAGAAACCTACCGAGTCGGAGGCTTTGGGGACTATTCTGGCGACAATTGGCGATACGACTTGGCGAATGTTTGTGCCTTCGGTTGGGTTTACCTTGCTTGGTGTATGGGCGGACGGAAACTTCAATACAAAGCCATGGCTAATGATCGTCGGCATAGCGGTCGGGTTTTTGAGCGCGTTTCTTTTGGTTAAAAAGCAAATCGATAGCCTTAAGAAGGTTAAGCGATGATTGATTTTTTTGCAACAGCTGGTCCACACATATCAGTTAAGGCTGAGCAGCTGTTCACGGTTGCTGGTGTATCGATAACCAATTCGCAAATGCTTGGTTTTGTCGGTTTAATAATTTTAGTGTGGTTGCTATTTCAAACGCGAGCCGTGGCCCTGGGTAAGAAAAAAGCCAACTTTGCTACGCGGCTTGCTTCTTGGACTTTTAGTGGTTTGTATAATACGGTCAAGCAAGTCATTCCGGATGAGACTTGGGCGCGTCGAGTTGCACCGGTGGCAATTACAATCTTTTTCTTTGTCATTGCCCAGTATTGGCTTGGTATTTTCCCGATTGTTGGACCAATCACTATCGATGGCGTACCGATGTTTAGGCCATTTGTGGCAGACTTGAATATGACATTTGCGTTAGCGATCGTCACCATTGTCGCAGCTCAAATTTACGCGTTTAAGTACATGGGCTTTAAGGGAAATATGGGGCGGTACTTTTATAGCCCGCTCAAGGATCCGATCATGGCCTTTGTTGGCATACTTGAGCTAGTGGCGGAATTTTCACGTCTACTCGGCTTGAGTTTTCGTTTGTTTGGCAACGTCTTGGCTGGTGAGGTTTTGTTAATTATGATTGCCTATTTGACGCAGTATCTATCACCGCTTGCTCTCCAACCGTTTTATATATTTGAATTATTTATTGGTGGTGTTCAGGCATACATATTCTTTATGCTAACAGTGGTGTTTATTTCACTCGGCCTAAGCCATCATGGCGACGAGGCCCACGATGATGTTCATTCTCTTCCTCTTAGTAAGCCGGTGGAGAACGAAGCGTGATACAGGAAATAATTAAATCATAAGGAGAAATAACAAAATGGAATCACTAGCATTTTCACTAGCATACGCTTTACCAGCAGCTTTTGCGGCAATCGGCGCAGGCTGGGTTGGCGCATCTGCCATGAACGCAGCTGGCCGCAATCCAGAAAAAATTAACGACCTCAGGACGATGATGATCCTTGGTATTTCGTTTATTGATGCGCTGGCAATTATCGGTTTTATCGTGGCAATTGTTGGCAGGGTAATGTAGTTCCGGAGTAAGGTTTCGTGGAATATATATTAACACAGTTTGCAAATACCAGTGTCGAGCAGGCTGATTTATTCGGTTCACTCGGTATAGATTGGCGGACGCTACTGCTTCAGACACTAGCTTTTTTGATTTTGCTAGTTATTCTAAAGAAGTGGGTGTATCCACCACTGGTAGCTATGCTTGATCGACACGATGCAAATATGCGCGAGAGTGCCGAGGCGGCGCAAGTAGTCAAGAAGGAGGCTCAAGCGGCCGAGGAGAAGACAGCAAAATTGCTTAGAGAAGCTCGTAAAGAAGCGGCGGATATCGTGGCAACAGCGCGAACTGAAGCGACGGAAGTAGTTGAGTTGGCACATAAGAAGGCGATTGATCGAGCGGATGCGCTGGTAGAGACGGCACGTGGGGAGATAGTAAAAGAAGTTGAGTCTGCTAAAAAGGCCCTACACAACGAAACACTAGAGTTAGTGGCAGAAGCAACTGGTGTCGTTCTTAAGAAGAAAATTAATACCAAGGTAGATGCTAAATTGATTGAGCAGGCGATGAAAGAGGTCCGTTCATGACGATACGCTTATCTCGACGGAAGCTAGCGAGATATACGGCAGAGAGAATACTGGTGGGCGATAGTTCAATTATCGCCAAACTCGCAGCGTTAATCGTTGAGGAGCGACGTGAGCGCGAAATTGATCTGCTGGTGCTGGACGTTGAAGAGCAATTGGCTAGTCGCGGCTTAGTCGTCGCCACTGTTGAGTCGGCAACCCCCCTGTCCGAGGCACTGCGTCAATCGGTTATTGGCTTTCTGGGTGGTGACGAGATGCGCTTACGTGAAGTAGTGAGGCCGGAATTGATTGGTGGGGTGCGTATCGCTTCGCCGACACAGGAGTTTGACGGAACTATCGCAAAGAAATTATATGAGCTAAAGTCGAGGAAGATATGAGAG
>CAZKHR010000079.1:0-2993 GCA_964552745.1 uncultured Candidatus Saccharibacteria bacterium
ATGTAGGGCTGTTGCTAGGAGACTAATTACTAGGATAATTACTAGGCTAGCTACTATGATGAGATTGCGACGTGAGTTATTGAGAATAGTTAAGTTGATGTTAGTGTTTCTATGAATTTGCATGTTGATATGCCTACTCCCCTGTCTTTTATCTTTTAGATATGTATAACGCTCATGATAGCACAGATGAATTAAAAAAGATATATTTCAAATCTGAGCCACCTACCTAAAACCCATACTAGAGAATTATTCTTTTGTATTTAACTCCACCAACTTATCAATCGTCTTATCGGTAATCATTCGGTTAGCGATATCGCGATGCACATCTGGATTATCAAACTGTTTAGCAATTTTTGCATCCTTGGCGCCATATTGCACTTTCATCTGTTCGATCTGCCCGGCTAGCTCCTCACGAGTAACGTCAATCTTCAGCACCCTAGACAGTTCAGCCAAAATTAACCCAGCCTTAACGCGCTTTTCAGCAGCCGGACGCACTTCTTTCTTTAGCCATGCGTCTTTGTCAGTAAATTTTTGCGCTTCGAGATAATTTTCAAGAGTAATCCCCTGATACGATAAGTTTTGCGCCATATCCTGTTCAATTGAACGCATTTGGTCCTCAACCAGCAACTCTGGCAACGCCACCTTGCTGATATCGGTCAATTCACCCACGATCGTATCTTTTAGCTTCTCATCCGCCTCACGCTCTTTTTGGGCGACAATCTCACGCTTGATGTCATCGCGTAGCTGCTTAACGTCGGTAAATGGACCACATTTTGCAGCAAACTCATCATTCACCTCTGGCAACTTTAGCTCGCTGACCTTACTTAGAACAACATCAAATACTACTTTTTTTCCAGCCATATCTTTGGCGTGGTAGTCTTTAGGGAAATTTAAGCTTAACGAAAATTCTTCACCAGACTTATGGCCAACGATACCATCTTCAAAACCCGGAATAAACTGCCCGTCGCCCAATTTCAGTGCATAATCCTTGGCGCTACCACCCTCAAACGCTTTGCCATCCTGCTTGCCGACAAAATCAACTACTACCTCGTCATCAATTTTCGCCTCTCGCTTAACCTCTTGACGGTCAACAAAACTCTCACGCATTCGTTCAATAATCTCATCGACGTCCTTAGCAGTAGTCTTGACCTCCTGGCGCTTACTCTTTAGTTTCTGATAATCACCAAGTTTAACCGGCGGAATCACTTCAGCTTCAGCAGTAAACTCCAGGGTCTGACTAGGTACAAACTTCTTGACCTCAACCGCTGGACGTTCAAGCGCCTGCAGTTTTTCACCAAGGAAACTCTCAGCCACAGCTTTCGATAAAGCATTATTGAGCGTTTCTTCCTGTAGTACATTTGAATCAATGTGTTTTTGTGCTACCGCAATAGGCACCCTACCCTTACGAAATCCCGCTACTTTTATATCGCGCGCCAATCTCTTTAATGCAACCTGCTCTGCCGCCTCTAGCTCTGCCACATCAAGTGTAATAGTTAACTCCACCTTCGTATCTGTCGTGTATTTTACTTTCGTCTTCATGGTGGTTAATTATAACAGATTAAGCCAACTAGCTCAAACGATATTTGTCAATCAAATACTCCGCCAACACCGCCGCTTCGTTGTGCTCTTTATCTCTCGCTCCGTACAGAAGCGTCACTTTGTCATGTCTCAGCCACTGATCAGTAAAATCTTCAGTGAGTGGATTTTGCTCAACCTCACCCCTATAGCGTTCAGCAAACTCTTGATATTTTACTGGGTCATGCGCAAACCATTTACGCAACTCAGTGCTCGGCGCAATATCTTTTGCCCATTCATCTAACCTAGCCCTCTCCCTACTAACTCCCCTTGGCCAAAGACGATCAACCAGAACGCGATAACCATCGCCCGAATCAGCCTGCTCATAAATTCGCTTAACGACGAATCTTGTCATAACCTAAACCTCAAACACAGCGTCTTCATCGCCATCGTAACGATAATCTTTGACGACGGTAATCATTCGGTCGATATCGGCTTTTTGCTCAGTCGAATCAACTAGGTTTTTAACAGTATATATGCCACTCTCTAGCTCTTCGCCACCAACAAAAGCCACAAAAGGAATCTGCTTCTTCAAAGCGGTCTTAATTTGCTTGTCCAATTTGCGCCCAGAAACATCAAGCTCAGCTCGTACTCCCGATTTTCGCAACTTGCGCGCCAACGTATCAGCGCCAGCAAAAGAGACATCGTCAATCGCAATAACATAAACGTCGGTTCGTGACGTCAACTGTGGCAAGAGCCCATGTGAATCCAAAAAATTCTCCATTGTTGTTGCACCCATACCCACCCCAACGGTAGCAATCGGTTCAACACCAAACAGTCCAACCAATCCATCATAGCGACCACCACCAAACAAAGAACGATTGTTCTCTGGTGAATTATCAAAAAACTCAAAAACAGTACCAGTATAGTAATCCAACCCACGCATTAGCGTTACGTCAAACTCAACATTAGTAATCTTTTTCTGCCTCAGAAGGTCTAAAACTTGAGTCAACTCATGGACGGCCGGTGTATTTTGCACCTGCTCTGGAAGCTCGTCTAGTGACTTAGTGTTGATTAATTTAGCTAATTTTGGCAGTCCTTCGCCAGCCTGAACACCAAAAATCTCAATAGCTTGATCACGAAAAGACTCTGGTGAAATCTTATTTTTGCGATCCAAAAGCTTAGTCATCATTGACGAACCGATGATATCGAGACCGAGGAATCTAGTCATTAGTTGTTCGACCAGAGCCCGATTGTTGACCAATACCTTAAACATATCTTGCTTCGCGCCAAAAGCCATAATCGCCACATGCGACAGCTCAATAATCTCTGCATCGGCCGCCGGACCATCAGCCCCAAATAAGTCAGCATTCAGCTGCCAAAACTCACGTTCACGCCCTCTCTGTGGTCGCTCATAGCGCATAAAGTTCGCAATGCTATACAACCGTGCTGGCATCGGCAGCTCCTGCCGCCGAGCC
>CAZKHR010000080.1:0-114 GCA_964552745.1 uncultured Candidatus Saccharibacteria bacterium
CTGTCCAGTCGCCCTAGGAGAAACTGGTCAATTTCAGGACTAAATATCAGGGGTGAGCACGAAAAAACCGCCCTTTCGGACGGTCCCATCGGTTTTGCACCTATTAGTGATAAC
>CAZKHR010000080.1:124-2984 GCA_964552745.1 uncultured Candidatus Saccharibacteria bacterium
ATAATAGGGGCTGGTCAACCTGAGAACCAGGTTACAGGGGTAAAAAGGAAAAAAACCGCTATTTCTGGCGGTTCCAACCTGTTATGCCTTGTAATCGACAACTTTGTTCTTGGCTTGACCAAAGAGTGAAACTGACTTTCGGTCAGGGAACCCGGTCTGGGTATTTACCTGCTGAGTCTGGCTCAGAAGTCATAACTATTGTAAAGCTATCCGTAACCTAGTCGTCAGCCATTTTTAACCACGAACCTAAACCTACTCTACCAAGACTTCTCACTGCTCGATTGTGAATAACCCTCTCGTCCTCTGAGCAGTCTATGTTCACAACTATTTCCTGCAGGTTCTTTGGTAGTAAATCAACCGCAGACTGCGCTGCATTAAAGCCACCCTTGATGTTGCGTGACCTAAATTGGTATTTAGGATCATCCTTATCGAGTCTATCGAGTAAAACTTTTGGGTTTTTAGGACTAAGATTAAATAAAATACTGGGTAGCGTTTTTTTAAAATCCACTCTACTGCCAGAATCAAGAGAGGAATTTCCCGGATATAAGTCGTGTATCGATACGTCTTCACTTATATCGAAAACTCCGCGGTGCAACAAAAAAGCGGCCCTCGAAAGGATTGACCTGTCAACAATAATCATATCTTTTTCATTCTCACGAATATGGTTTTGCAGTTCAGTCATCAACAGTAAAGATGAGGCATTCCAGTCTTCTACCGAATTGCTATTTCCCGACTTCATCTCTCTGCCGCGTTTTTGCCATTCTGGACAATATGGATCTCCCTCGGTTAAGCCAAGGCCGTCTCGAGTTCCGTCACCGCGGACAATAATACTTCTCACTCCTGCTGCTATATTAGCTTCGTGCAACAAAGTAGCCTGAGTACCTTTACCGGACCTGTGAAGCCCGTCAAAAGCCACAACCTGAGGAGTAGGTCATTCTACAGACATACCTCTAGCATCTCCAGAGTCTTTGGGGTCAAATTCAATGTTCTGGCATCATCAATGCTAAGCCATTTAGCCTCTGCAGTTCCATCAAGTGCTTTTGGTTCTCCCGCCATATAATCCGCCTTGTAAACGATATATAACGCCCCCTTTTCACCCTTATCATTTATGTCATTGGACACAATTTCTAGATTTGTGATTTCAACACCAACCTCTTCCGCACACTCACGGACTAGTGCGTCCTCGAGAGTGGCATCAGCTGGTTCGACAGTACCGCCTGGAATTCCCCAATAGCCCGGAAACACTTCTTCATCATCAGCTCGCTTAATTAACAAAAAGCCATGGTCTTTCTTAATTACACAACTAACATTAACTTTAAAATTATAACTACTCACCAAAAATCTCCTTTGTAGAATAACTACCAAACGGCGTAGCATTATTCTTTTGTAATATATGGTTATTATACAATAAATAAAGTAATTTATTGGTCGCTACGTGATCTGATAATTCTGAGTTTGACGGTAGATCAAATAAGATCTCGTCGACCATTGTATGTCTTGATTTTTCATTATGACCAATATAATTACTACTGCCGAGCTCGGCATCTTGCCCGCCAAAATTAATACGCTCAAAAGCACTGCCTCCAATAAGCCCAACATTTCTGAATATATAAATTTCAAAATGATTTTTCCCACCTGGACTACTCCGCATTTCTTTATCCATGGATGTCTCTAGTGATTGATACGAATGTACCTGTATTGAGAGTAGTGGACCAACATGTATATCTACAAATTCGTGACGAATTCGTCCGTTAGATTTGTAAGAATCCTCGGGTAAATCACTCCACGCTCGTTGCGAAAATCCTGACTGCATCAATGATAGCTGTGCCGTGGTCTGTACTCTACCTTCACTGACTAGTTGAAGTTGAGAAAAACTATCAATTTCACCATACCCCTCCAAGTCATCTCTGCTCATGAAGCTTGAAAATTTGTTTGCCACATCATTGCCGAAAAATTTACCATACACACCCTTATCTAATATCGCGTGCTGGTCTAGCGGATCTACACTTTGACTGAAAATATTCACGACGTCTGGCTTTTTTGGTATATGTTTTGTATTTATATCAAGGAGTGTCGCGAGTAGGTCGACAAAGTGATACCCCGAGTGCATCAACTTTCCATAACCGTACTTATACGGATGGTTTTCTCGATACACAAACTCGTCAGGCATATTCCACATACCATCGGAATGATGAATGTTTATATATGTTATCGGAACCCCAAACTCCTTAACCACATCTTCGACTGTTTTTAGTACAAGCTGGTAGCCCTTGTGATTCCTTCTCTGACACTGCACTAACACACGAGATTCGGGGTGGCTGTTTAACATCGTCAATAGTTCATCTATGTCGTCCGCAATTTGGCGTGAACCAACAGTCTTTGCTCCAATAAGCACAGGTGACGTAACCGGCTTGTCTGTAGCTACATGTATACCAAGTTCGATGCATTTTTTGAGATAAACCTTGTGCGCTTTTGGCTCCGTAGATAGTATCGCCTTGTTAATTCCGTATTCCAGCAGTGCATCAGTAACCGAATCATCAATCTCTGATGGATTTATCTGATTATCAGCAGGTAAATAGATTTTATGTTTTGGCTGAAGACTCCTATTTTCAAGCCATTTATCGATATATTCCTTATTTATATCCAAGTCAACCACAAGCTCCAGACTAACATCACCACGGTCTGTCATAAGTTTTTCAAGATAGGGATAGTAAATCCTCCTAGCGTGAGGACCAAGCCCAAAAAGAGCAATCTTTTTTGCCATAATAAAAACACTATAGCATAATTTTACTATAGTATCAATATCTTGGCTCCGGCAGCTGGGCTCGAACCAGCGACCTAATCGTTAACAGCGATCCGC
>CAZKHR010000081.1:0-2879 GCA_964552745.1 uncultured Candidatus Saccharibacteria bacterium
TAATAATAGCATAATACATTGACTTTTTACATGCTTTATGCTACAATTAGAAGATGGGCCAGTAGCTCAGCTGGTTAGAGCACCTGCCTCTTAAGCAGGGTGTCGAGAGTTCAAGTCTCTCCTGGCCCTCCATATCGGTTATACTTAAACGACCCTTCAGGGTCGTTGTGTTATACTTGATGCATGACAGAACAGCAATACGACATATACAAGGCTTCAGGTATCATTGTTCAAGACCGCCAGGTGCTCACGACTCGGTCCAAGGGTAAGTCCATGTACATACAACCTGGCGGCAAACTAGAGGCTGGTGAAACTGAAACTGAAGCAGTAATTCGTGAATTGCGTGAAGAAATGGGCATCGAAGTCCATGAAGGTGATTTGGAAAAGATAGATGACTTCTATGCCGAAGCGGCTGGTCAGGCAGGAAAGCGGCTTAAATTGGCTGCCTATCTAGTGAAACGATACGACGGTGAACCGTCGCCGCAGAGCGAGGTCGAGGAAATCAGAGGATTCAGCTCAGAAGTTCCAGAGGGTACTGAGCTCGCATCAATTTTAGAACATGACATCATTCCTGAGCTTAAAGCTCGTAACATGATTGACTAAAAGTAGTTGCGATAGCGTCCACGACGGCCCTCCAAGTAAACTACCGATCCCTGTGGTCGGTATTTTACTTGGAAGCCTAGACTCGAATCTCTCGACTTTTGCGGAGCAAAAATAGTCGAGAGGTCGTGATGCGCAGCGAAGAAATAAAAGCAGCGTGAGCTATTTTTATTTTAAGCCAGCGGAAGAGGCTTTAGCCGATAGTCTCTCCTGGCCCTCCAATCATAAATAACCTTAAAGATTTCTTCGGAGGTCTTTTTGTATTGGGCTTGTATATAAAATTATAAATTCTACACTCGTCTACATGAAGACCACTATTAGCATCAATCAACTTTTGCCATTAGCCAACCAGCCTATGACTAACTTTGAAACCATGAAGGAAACGATTGCAAAGAATTCTGCGGATGGCTCTAAACTATCTGTTTTTCCCGAAGATTTTCTATACGGAATACTTCGGAATGAAGCTGAGCTTGTAAGTGCTGGCAGACAATTCGAGATGTGGGTAGTAAAATTCTGCGACTTAGCCAAACGTTATAACATTGACATTATTCCAGGCACTTTCCCCTCCGTAAGAGACGGCTGTCTTTATAATAGTACGGTTTATATTGATAAAACGGGGGAAGTATTGACGCGTTATTCAAAAAATAATTTATGGCTATCGGAGAGGGATGGATATCAGCCAGCCCTACAATGCCCCAAGGTTTTTGATAGCGTACTGGGTAAAACAGTTGTTATTATTTGCTGGGACATCTTAGACCATCGTCTTTTTGAATCAGCCGTTAAACAAAATACTGAATGGGTCATAATTTTAGCATTTTGGTCAGTGAATCAATCACGAGACATGGCTGAGACAAGAGGTAAGGTAGGAAACCGATACGCTGGGTTCTCCGACTCGCGGATGATCGATGTCTTAATTCAGAGTCGTGTTTCCGAATATGATATTGGACTCATATTTTGCAACTTTGCAGGCAGACACAATTACCTAGGTTCTACGGGTCCGCAATATGCAGTTTCAGCCAATCGTTCACAACTCGTAACTCCATATATAAACATTCTATGCAGGGCAAGTAACAGAAAAGAAGTTAGTCTGAATTGTGAAACGGAGAGTATCATACAGGCGATTGTTGACTTTGAAACACACTATGGTCGTCGTCAAGACATAGTACACGGGTACCCATGGAATCGTTTTTCGTCTTAAATCTAGTCGGGATAATTTTTATGATGGCCCTCCATACCGCTTATGCTTTAAATGATTTCTGTACAGAGTCATTTTTTTCATATACAATTAAAGTATGGACTTAAATGACTTACAAAATAGAGCAATTGAGATTCGTGATAAGTATGATGAGTTGAATAAAGCTAAGCGCGGTATAACATGGAATGAACAGCAGCTTATGGCTGGATTCGTAGGTGATGTAGGTGATTTATCAAAGATAATTATGGCAAAACATGGCTTAAGGTCTATGGACGATGTTGATACAAAACTTGCCCACGAACTATCAGATTGCCTGTGGTCAATCCTTGTATTGGCAAGTAAGTATAATGTTAATCTCGAACAAGAGTTTCAGAATACAATGGACGGACTCGACGCTAGAATTGATTCTGAACTAGCAGCATAAGTTCGCAGATTGGTTGCTATAGCGTCCACCACGGCCCTCCAAGGTAAAAAGTCCTGTCGTAAGATAGGGCTTTTTACTTTGAAATAATCAAGTTGTTATGACTGACCTATGGATACATTGAACCCAACCCAAATCTGCAACTGATTACATTACTCTTGCACGACAGCTTACTGCAATCATAATAAAATATCGCTCAAAAAAATGAGCGATATTTTGTCAGCGCAAGCGATGTTTTATCGGCTTCTACCGTAACCACCTTGGTGGTTACCTTCACCACTACCCCATTCATGGTCAGCTGAGTTTGCCGCATGACGTTTTTCGCGCTCCGCAAGACGTTCCGTAATTTGCTCGGTAGTAAGTCCACGCGCTTCCCAGCGAGCTTTCGCGGCTGCTTCCATCTTTGTTCGAAAGTCTTCTTCGGTCATGCCTTTTTCTTTGGCAATTTGCGACATTGTTTTAGTTTCGAGTGCGGTTTGTAGTCCTTCGACCGTCATACCGACTACACCAGCTCGTGATTCGAGTGATGCCTGGCGACCACCACCGTATCCTCTCCCACTGCTATTATACGACCGAACACCAGCTTGATTGCTAGTGCTATTTTGCGCAGCGGCACCTAGGCTAGTGGCGCCAGCTACACCCACAACGGCGAGCACTGCGATA
>CAZKHR010000082.1:0-2746 GCA_964552745.1 uncultured Candidatus Saccharibacteria bacterium
GGTTATTCCAGTGCCGATTATCATCAGTGCTATCGCCGCTACTATACTGGTGATTAGTGCAGTTGTTGGGTTTATTATCTATCGACGCAAGCGTAAGAACAGCGTGTCATTGCGCGACAGTAGCCGACGCTAGACTCCCGCTAGCCTTGTCGGGGCATAGAGCTTAAACTATACTATAGATATTATCTAAAGGAGGTGATAAGAACTATGTTCGACAAGTCAAGGAAATTAACCAAGGAAATTTGGTGGATTATTCTGCTAACAGGCATCGCCGGTATAGTATTTGGCGCATTGGCACTGTTCTGGCCACAATTAACATTGGTCACGCTCGTTTACATGGTTGCAATTGTAGCTGTTACTGTCGGTGCAGTTAGTTTGTTTGAGGCCCTAGCAAGTATCAAGAAAGATCGCCTATGGTGGCTGGCGTTAGTGTTCGCACTAATCAATATCGGGATTGGTGTATTTCTGGTGCGGAATCCACTGATTACGGCAGCAATATTTGTTGTTATATTGTCGGTAGTGATCTTGTTCAGGTCGATTTTCGATTTGGTCGTAGCATCGTACATGGACAAAGAAGAGGGTCGCTGGCTATGGATTATTACTGGACTTCTCGGTGTCATAGCTGCGGTAATAATCATGGTTTACCCAGTTGCATCATCATTGGCATTTACTTGGGTACTTGGGCTTTATGCTCTGATTCACGGTATTACAACAGTGGCATTCGCAGCGCAATCTCGTAGAGATATTAAAAAGCTCAAATAATTGCTAGTTTATCAAAGCACCTCTCCGTTTATGGAGAGGTGCTTTATTGTGTGGAGATACTATGGTTATCTTACAGTGGGGCAGGTTTGTTTCTTGAATAGGCTCAAGGGGTTCCAGCTTTTTGAGTTTGGACAAGTCTCAGGGGCTGGATTTGGTCGAATAGACTGATTAACTAAATTGATGATATAGGTCGCTAGACTAGATTTATCGCAGTTAGAATTTGGCCTGAGGAAGTTAAAGATGTAATCCAGTAGGCCGCAGGTACTTGGTTTTTGTTCGTCAGGCTGCTCTGGCTGTTCGCTGCCATCCAGTACTACGACACCCCCTTTGTCCTCAGTCGGCCAGCCAATATCGTCATCGCACTCATCACCGATACCGTCGCCATCGGAATCGAACTGGCTTGGATTGGCTACATCAGGGCAGTTATCAATTGCGCGCGGTACAGTGTCGCCATCATCGGTCACATCTAGCTGAGTTGAGCCAAAGCCAACTAAACCATTTGAATCGGTGATACGCACGCCGATTGTGCCACTAAATTCTCCGGTAAACTGATGGCTGTAGAGCAGTTCTTCAGACGGTGTTTCAAATTCACCATCGCCGTCAAGGTCCCAGTCAATCTGCTCGATAGTGTCTTCGACCGCATATGACGCTCGAGCATCAAGCTCAAGTGTCTCATCTGTTTGAATAACATATGGCCCCTGAATCCAACCAAATGGTTTGGCTAGAGAGGTGCTAACCGAGTCAACAATTGATTGAGTGACGCCCTCTTTATGACTAAATGATATTTTTCCACCAGTTTGGTTAACCACTTGCGCCAAAGTGCCATAATTTGTCATGTCGCCATAGCCTGTATCAATAGCATAAACCTCAACTGGATCTACATCGTAGGCTTTCTGCGCAACTTGTTGCCAGTTGTACCCAGTGACTGGTTCGGGATCTTTGGCAGGAGCATCACCGATGACAAGCACGACTTTGCGAACTCCTGGTCGCCAGTCTAGGTTCAGTGCCGTCATGACACCACTGTATATTGATTCTTCCCAGTCACCACCGTAGCCAAGCTGCAGGTCGTTAGTCGCATCTGCCAAGAGTGCCTGGTTGCTTGTAAAATCTAGTTGCAATTTCGCAGGGTAATCCTCTGGTCCGCCACCCTGAACTGGATGGTCTTGGTAGTCAACTAGCGCAAAACGAGCGGAACCAGATTGTTGCTCAATTGCCTGGGAGATATTATTTATATCACGCTTTACCTCGTTAATACTACTACCCATCGAGCCAGTCGTATCGATCACAAAGGCGATATCGATATTGCTACCGGTTTTGGTAATCTCTTTGGCTGATGACGGAATGCCTACTTTATTGATGATGTCAGTAGAGATTTTCAGATGACCAGTAACATTTGGATGATACCAGTGATTTTGGTCACCGCTGAAAGTAGCCTTGGTGTCATCAGAGATATAATCCGTTGCTCCGTTGGTTTCGAAAAACTCGTTAATCCAGCGCTTCGGATTTTTACTACTGGCATGCGGCTCTGGTTCGTGAGTGGCAAATGACGACTGAATAGTGTCGACAAAGGTTGCTTTGAGGGCATGCTGTTGATTCCAGGTGCTAACAAAGTCGGCTTGCAGTCTGTTGAGTTCTTGGCCAGCTTCGCGCACTGCTTTGGCGGCATCGTATTGCTCATATTCTGTACAGCGACCAAGGGTGCCTACTATGGCACATCGTTCGAAGATATAGGTTTTGTCGAGGCTGAGTAGCGGATATCCTACTAGGACGATTTGTGACGAGTCGGACAGGCGAGTTTCGAGGTTTTCGAATATTCTTTGAGTGCCACTGATTATTGCTGGAAACTGGTCAATGGCAAATTCAACTTTTTCACGACAACTATCTAGGTCACGCATGCCAACTGCGAAGCATTGTTTGATAACTTCGGCGAATTCAGCGTCGTTCCCTCCGACAGTCAGCATGACAAGGTCTGTATTGACGGGGA
>CAZKHR010000083.1:0-1894 GCA_964552745.1 uncultured Candidatus Saccharibacteria bacterium
GAAAAAGCCAGACCAGGAGGTCTGACGTTTTCTATGGAGGGACCAGTGGGACTTGAACCCACGACACCCTGCTTAAAAGGCAGGTGCTCTAACCACCTGAGCTATGGTCCCGTGATTTAATTTTAACGCATGCTTGGGGTTTATGCTACAAGATAACTATCGAACCGGTTAGAGCAGCTGGTGCTTAACGATTTTACTCGGCGACAAGCGCCTCAGACAGCACCTGAGCTATGGTCCCGTGATTTAATTTTAACGTAGACTTAGGATTTATGCTATAGAAAATGCTATAAAACCCCACACCAAACAATCGGTAGTTCACTCTACCTCCTTCATACTAACACAGATTGATGCTTATGTCAATACTTCTTTGACTTGGATTTGCTTGAATTGTGCAGAAAAAATAAGTCAATAACCCCCAAAACCAACCCAACCGTAACGACATACTGCCACGCTCCTTCAAGCCAACGATATACCCCCAATGCCTGCCCTTCAAGTAGCATGTATTTGCCAAGTGGCTCAACCAAAAAAGCCGCCGTCAGTACACCAACCATCACTGCTGATAGTACTCGATCCCATCGCCCACGGTACCTTGGACCACTTAGCAACAGTAGCAATGTCGGCGCAACAAGCAATGCGACGCTGGCAATAACACCAGCAGGCATAGGTATTGATTGAACTTCACTAAACTGGACAAATCTCCCAGCCAAGACTTCTGCCCACAACCCAGCCAGCACTGACCCGGCGGCCAAGCCTAACGCTAGTACACCAAATCTCCGTGCCGACAAGAAAGCGCCAACAAACACCACTACGACAATGCCGCCGAACAATACGACAACCTCCATACTTTACAAACCCTCTTTAGCGATATCGATCTTCATCGTTGAGCCAACGTGAATACTCGCCTGCCTCGCTCGACCGGCTGCAATTTCTAAGACATATCGAGCTAACTCTGGCGAAGTATAGTCTGCATATGGCTCAACGTCTAGCTGAACACTGTGCTCGATGTGCACGACCTGTTTATCTTTATCTAACCAAATGATATCAATTGGGAATCTCATATCCTTCATCCAGAGCGACCAGTAACTATCGGTATCAAAAATAAACAACATGCCCTCGTCCTCACCAAGCGATGGTCGTCCGCTTAAGCCTTTCTGGCGCAATTCTCTGGTATCTGCTACATCAACCCGAAAAACTGTACCACTTATCGAAACAGTCGTCCGAGGACGCATCTCCCATAAAATAACCCTGGTCACAACAAGACCCACAAGCGCCAAGATACCAATAACAGCTACCCACAAGACAGCTCTTTGCACTTTGCCGGTCGATTTGCTTTGCTCCATATAGGCCTATTGTAGCATTATGCACCAATTTTGTCTTTTTTCGGTCGACGCTTGGCGTTTTGTTCGATATATTCGATGATAGGTGTTGCTACGTCACGCCCAGTCACCTTTTCGATACCAAAGCCAGGACTAGCATTGACCTCCAGAACTAATGGCCCGCGGTTACTCCGCATCATGTCCACCCCAGCCACATTCAACCCCATAGCCTTGGCAGCCTTGACCGCCATCTTGCGCTCCTCTTCAGTCAACTTGATACTTATTCCTTCGCCACCTTTATGAAGGTTAGTACCTGCCGATTCCTTGATAAACTCCTGCACCAAAATATTCGTGCCGTCCTCATTGTGCAAATAAAGAGCCTGGAGAGCTGATTTAGCCATGCGTTTGGTGTCTGCCAACACCACGCCATTACCATGCGTGCCACGCGCCAGCTTAATCACTACCGGCACTCCGCCGACACTATCAATCAAACTGTCAATGTCTGTTGTATTGCGACTAAAAACAGTCTTTGGGATTGCTACCCCAGCCTTAGACAGTAGCTGCATGCTACGCAATTT
>CAZKHR010000083.1:1904-2681 GCA_964552745.1 uncultured Candidatus Saccharibacteria bacterium
CTTGATATGCTATACATGCCTTGCATTTCCAGCTGGCGAACAATAGCCGTGCCATAACGGGTCATATAGCTAGCGATACGCGGAATAATCGCATCAAACACCCCCAGATCCTTGCCGCGATAGCTTAATCTTGGATTGTTCTGCTCAATCGACGCATAGGCGTGCTTGTACTTGATAACCTTAACTTCATGCCCACGAGCCTTGGCCACCTCGACGAGGCGTTTGGTGGAGTAGTTGGCGTTACCATTGGAGAGGATTGCAATTTTCATATAGTTCCTTACTTAGTTTTAACATACTTTTTATGAAATTGATAAGGATTTCTCTGTAATTTGCGCTCTCCCTTAGTCATCTTCTCCGCTCCGATTGAGACGTCCACCAAGAATTTCCTACTAATAGTACGCCGCCCTATTAGTATCTTGTATTTGTTGTGCGAACGGTCTGACAGATTAAATAAACCTTTTATCTTTTTACCAGCAATAGTTATAATAAAATGCGTCCGATAGCGAACCTCGGTATGACCATTTGAGCTCTTCACTTGCGCCACAGAAAAGTCTATCCGCTTATAAATCTTACCGTTGTAGTACGGAGAACCCTCACCAAACAGAGAAAACCGTAAAACTCCATCTTTTCCGATACGAATATTACTGGCCCAGATTGACGAGCTGTCTGCTCCAGTATCAATTTTTGCAGGCACATCAATTAACCGTTTGCCGATAGAAACATGCTCAATTATACCAATAACCGCTTTTTTATTGTGATTCACACGCATATATGTTA
>CAZKHR010000084.1:0-2593 GCA_964552745.1 uncultured Candidatus Saccharibacteria bacterium
TGTCGGCATTGATTCGTTTATGGTTAAAGTTAAGGGTCTGCAGCCAACAAATGTACGTGCTTTGGTGCGATTTGAGGATGATACGCGTGGCTATGTGTACCATGTCTATGAAGATTTTGTCATGGTGATGAAACTCGACCCGACACCGCTAAAGATTGGTGCAGTTTGCGTGGTTGAGAAGTCAGAAATGCTCACTTCGGTTGGTAAAAATTATATCGGACGATTGATTAACGCTTTTGGTGAGCCGATTGACGGTAGGGGGTCAATTATGCCCGACCGGGAGTGGGAAGTTTTTCATGGCGCACCGATGCTTTATGAGCGCGAACTGCTTGACCAGCCAGTCGAAACAGGGGTAACGCTGATTGATTTGGAGTATTCTTTGGCGCGTGGTCAGCGTATAGCGATGCTGGGTGACAGTAAGGTTGGCAAAACTGCTCTGGCCTCACAAGTGGCAATTAATCAGAAAAACACCGATATAACGGTCATTTATGTGCTAATTGCTAAGCGTCAACGTGACGTGGCCGAGCTGGTTAGTAATCTCGAGAAAAATGACGCTCTGAAAAATGCAGTCGTGGTGGTGACAAACTCATTTGAGTCGTTGGTTCTCACCTATCTTGTGCCGTATATCGGCGCTGCGCATGGCGAGTATTTTTGGCATGAGTGCAATATGGACACACTGGTGATTTACGATGATTTGACAGCGCACGCTCAGGCTTATCGAGAAATTTCACTGATTGCTGGCGTTAGTCCGGGGCGAGATTCGTACCCAGGTGATATGTTCTATACTCACTCATCCTTGCTTGAGCGCGGTGGTAAAACGGTTGCTAACCATGCTAGCCAGACGTTGTTGCCGATTGTTTATGCGCCAGGTGGTGACATTACCGCTTATTTGCCAACTAATATCATGTCGATAACTGACGGTCAGTGGATTCTTGATGGGCAAATCTTTAAAGACACCATGCGTCCAGCGGTCAGTGCGGCCCTGTCGGTGACGCGTGTTGGTGGTGTTGGTCAAAATGGTCGGCAAAAGGCGCTAGCAGACAAACTAAACCTGACACTGGCTGGTTATCGATCGGCCGAGGAGTACGCACATTTCGGTACCGAGCTTAGCCCCCAGGCTCAGGCAGATTATGACAAGGGTAAGGTGTTATTTAAGTTGATGAACCAAGAAATCGGCGAGATTTATAGTTTTGTTGAACAGCAGTTTCTGATGACGATCGTGCTAGATAGTAGCCCGGAGGAGGTTATTGACGTGCCGGCGCTCAAGCAGAAGGTTCACGACTACGCACCACGGCTACAGGAAGACAAAGAGATGAATGGTAATTTTGATGAACTTTGTGCGGCTTTGAAAGCCGAGGTGACGACGATTGACGAGGTGAAGCGAGCGGCAATTGCTAAACAGGCCAAGATTGAGGCTGAAAAGAAACGCCAAGCTGAAGAGGCTGCTCGAGTTGAGGCAGAAAATAACGCCCAGGAGTCAACGGAGGCAGAAAAATGAGGCGACCGCTAGAGATTAAAGCTGAAGAAAAATCTATTCGTTCTGTTGTAAGTTTAACATCAGCATTAGAGAGCTTGAGTAGTATGCAGATTGCCAAGACCAAGAACAAGGTGCTCATCAGTAATCAGTTTTTTGATGAAGTTTGGAATATTTACAAGCAGATTCGCGTCGATGTGTTGTTTAATTTTGGTCGAGCACCCGAGGAGAAGCCGATTGATAAAGAGCTGTTAATTCTGATTACGGCAAAAGCAGGCTTGAGTGGCGATATTGATCAGCGATTGATTCGTAAGTTTCTCGAACGCTATGACGAGGCTGAACACGACGTGCTGGTGATTGGCTATCATGGGGCGCTCAAGCTCAAGCAGGCGCATATCGACTATCGTTACTATTTTGATTTGCCAGACGGCGACTATATCAATGTTGATCCGCTAATGGACATCACTCGCAAATACGCACGCAGCCGAATTTTTTACCAAAACTATGTTTCTTTGGGGCAACAAACAATTGAGGATGTTGACCTGAGTGAGGTGGTGTCGAGTAAGGGGCGAGTGGCTGATCTCGATACTGTTGGCGACGACTTAGTCAGTGAAAAGACTTATATTTTTGAACCAAGCTCATATGCCGTGGCCGCCTATCTCGAAAATTCTATTTTGCGCCTGACTATTTCGCAGTTTATTTACAATAGTCGGTTGGCACAGGTCGCCAGTCGCTTCAAAGCGATGTCGGCCGCCAAGGAGCGGTCTATGGAGACAGCCGATGAGCTACGTGTCGAATACAACCGTGCTAAACGAAATCAGGTTGATACTCGGTTGAAAGAGTCGTTGGCCGGGCTGAAAAAGATACGGACAGGAGGAGTGACATGAGCGAGCAGATGGCGCATAAAAAAGGTGTGGTACGTGCACTAAAAGGGCTGGTGATTAAAATTCAATTTATCGATGACATGCCTGATGTCAATGAGATGCTGTTTGTCGATAACGATAACAAGTCGCCATTGTTGGTTAGTAGTTTGACCGGTGGCGATATGGCAGTTTGCTTGAATATCGGTGGCGATTATAGTATTCAGAAGGGTGACACAGTGACCCGGAGTGGGCACAG
>CAZKHR010000085.1:0-2591 GCA_964552745.1 uncultured Candidatus Saccharibacteria bacterium
TCCGTAAATAACCTCCAAGTGTTCCTGTTGCCGTATGCACCACAGCTATCGCCTGTGCCATAGCCAGCGTTTAGGGCAGATTGATTAGGCTGGTAGGGGGTATAGCGGTAAAGGGCCGAAGTAGCACGGTTTTGGATGTTGATAACCGATCCACCGCAGGCGGCATTTGGATGGTACTGAACGTACGTATTGCCGACAGGATAGTTACTCCAGCCTCCATTTAAGACGGTACGAAACAGGTTGGCCGCTTGGCGAAGCTGATTTTCCAGTCCGAAGTATTGCGAATCACAAGGGGCGGTGTCAGGACAGCCAAAGCCAGTCGCGGTGCGGTACTGGACGTGATTTGGCCAGGTGTCAGTGATTAGCCCCTGTTCTTTCTCTAGTAGGACTATGAGAAACTGAGGATTTATACTGTAGTCTTGAGCGACCTGCCAAATTATCTGTGCTGCTGATTTACCGTTAAAACTGTCTCTAGCCATACAGACAAACCGGCCATCCTTGATATTGTACTGGAGGTGTGGGTACCAGGCAGCCATATGTACGTTGCGGTTGTCACAGTAGTTTTTGCTGTTGAGGAAATTCTGTATGTCCTGAATACTCATAGTGCTTTTGTTGGACATTACGGCATCAGACATAATGTTGCCTGGGTCGAAGTTGCGAATATCTGCCGCGCTAGAGCTATCCTTGAGATATAGCCAACCAGCAAACATTATTACTGCTAGCACCAACACTGCTGCTAATAAGTTTCTAGTAGGACTGTGGGCTATAGTTAACTTCATATGTCTATATATCTACTGTATCTTTTAGCGTTGCCTGTTTGTCTCCACTCGTGATGTCGATCTGTATACTCCACTGACCTTGTCCTAGTTCGGCGACAGGAACATCAAACCCTGCACAGGTTGATGAGGATGGGTTTTGAATAATCTCTACAGACCTGGTGACGGTTCTACTGCCTGAGGTCAGGGTTAGTTTGCAGCTACCAGTATTGACTAGCTGATTTACTGTGTTGCGGATAGTTAGGCTGCCACTGGCGACAGATTTTGTAGTTATTACACCGGTTAGGCTGTTTGAGCGATTGGTATTATCGCCTTCGTACAGCTGCGGCAGATCCTTTTCTTTTTCGTGTTCTACTGACTGACCAGAGTCTCTATCTGACTGAAGTTGCGCTGAATCTTCCTGTGAACCTCTTGTGTCATCATTAGAGCGTGAGTCGCCCTGAGAGGAGGTTGACTGACCCTGGTTATTTTCTGTATTAGACTTAGTAGAACTAGCATAGTACCAGATTAGCCCAGCAGAGATAAGAGCGACGATGATCGCTGAGGCTATGATGATAGGCTTTTTTGATTTTCTTTGTACTCGCATGGTGGTTGTACCTTTTTATTTTTTAATGACACTATCTCTTATAAGGATAGCATAAGTGGTATGGCTTTGTCAATGATTTGTATTCGTCCACAACATCCTAGACTCTACTTGTCCTAATTCTAGCACATCTAGTAGGTAGTCTATTGGGGTTTGAAGCTTGAGGGTGTGGTGTGGCCGCTTGGTATTGTACCAGATTAGCCAGTCCATCAGTTGGTCATTGAAGGTTGGTATCTCATAGGTTAATTCGTCTAGTTTCCAGTCGGCAAACTCTTCTTGGATAGTGCGGTTGTAGCGCTCTATCTTGGCGTTCATCTTGGGGCTTCTGGGATAGTTCCAGAAATGGGTTATCTTTAGTTTTTCGGTAGCCTCATGAAAGTACTTATAGAACTCTGAGCCATTGTCGGTCTGGACTCGCTTAACCTCAAAGGGCGCGACTTGGCGGAGTTTAACTAGAAAGTCGGTCGAGCTGGTGCTACTGAGGGTTTTGTAGCCGTAGCTAAAGGCAAATTGGCTACGGTAGTCAATGGCTGAGATGATGTAGCGACGAATACCAGCTGTAATCTTGATGACACAGTCTATCTGAACTAGGTCGCCTGGCTGCTGAGGCCTGAAGCTACCCCTTCTGGCTTTCTTGAGCTTGATACGATGCGACCGTTTGTCTAATAGTTTGCCAGTCCTAGCCGAGAGGGTTAATTGGCGTCTAGTCATGAGCAGTCCTCGGGCTTGCAGGTCGGTAACTAAACGGCCAACGGTTGAAGTAGAGATGGTTGGCTGACCAGCCTTAAGGCAGAGTGAGTTAAGTAATATCTGGAGCTTATCTTTGCCGAGGCCTGGGTGCTCCTCTCGGAGTTCGAGAATTGTTTGGCGATGCCAGGCGTAGCTTAACCCCCTGCGAAAAACCTTGGGGCGTTTTGAGATAGGAGCTAAGCTAGTTAGCCTGCCCTGTCCCTGCTTGAGTCGTCTCTTCCAGGAGTAGATTGTAGCTCGACTGACACCAAAGGCTCGCTTCGTAGCCTCCTCGCCGTAGTCGTCAAAAAACGACAATATCTTTACTCTTTGCTCTATGATGTGTCTTAATGGGTGTTGGGTTATGTTCTCGTTATACATTGCCTTACGAGCATAACCCTTTACGAAGCTATTTAGATAGATTTGTTTCACAAAACACCGGACTCCTTTCTTACGGGCTAACGCCCGTGGTTAGGAGTCTAGGATGTGTTTGAACTTATACA
>CAZKHR010000086.1:0-2497 GCA_964552745.1 uncultured Candidatus Saccharibacteria bacterium
TATACAGATGCGGACGCCTAAAGAGATGTTGCAAAGGTCTTGAGTTTTATACGTACTAGTTCGCAGTATGATAGCTAATGAGTCTCTAGCTATCCGTAACCCGCCACCTCTCGCGGTGGGCTACGGATAACACAAGAGAACTACGCTGAGTGCTTGACTTTGATGCCTGGGCCCATAGTCGTGGTGATGTTTACGCTTTTAACGTAGATACCCTTGAGGTTGGATGGTTTTTGAGCGTTTAAGCTACCGAAGAATGCTTGGGCGTTTTCAGCTAACTTTTCAGCGCCAAACGACACCTTA
This sequence comes from uncultured Candidatus Saccharibacteria bacterium, assembly GCA_964552745.1. GTDB lineage: Bacteria > Patescibacteriota > Saccharimonadia > Saccharimonadales > Saccharimonadaceae > Nanosynbacter. The sequence continues at coordinate 301 of CAZKHR010000086.1, forward strand.
CCAATGCTCAGGTGTACAATTGCTTGCTTGTCGACACGGTATTCTACCTTGCCTGTTTTAGCGTCTTTGACAGCAGCTGCCACATCGGTAGCCACGGTGCCGGCTTTAGGATTTGGCATTAGGCCACGTGGACCTAGTAATCGAGCATATTTACCTAGCTTTGGCATGTATTGTGGAGTTGCGACTAGGATGTCGAAGTTTAGCTCCTCTTTGTCGAGTTGCTTGAGGAAGGTTTCATCACCAACAATATCTGCCCCAGCTTTTTTGGCAGCTGCGTGTTCGCTTTCGGGAGCAAATACTGCTACTCTAATATTCTTACCAGTGCCATGTGGCAGGATAACGGTCGCACGAATATTCTGGTCGGCCTGGCGTGGATCTACGCCTAGGCGGACGTGAATTTCAACACTAGCGTCAAATTTTACTGGACTGGTTTCAGTTGCCAGTTTTAAGGCATCTTCGAGCGAATACTGAGTCTCTTTGTCGAATTTTTTTGCAACATCGCGATACTTCTTACTGCGTCGCTCTAGGCGTGGGCGAGTAACTGGCTTTGGGCCTTTTTTGACGTTAGCTTCGGCTTCTTCGCTCTGTGGTGCAGTATCACCTGCCTCTTTGCGAGCTTCTTTTTCAGCTTTTGCCTCAGCCTCTTCGATGGCTTTCTGACTTCTTTTACCGGATTTAGCGATAACCGCCTCGCGCTCGACGATTACTTCCTTGTCTTCTGTTTTTGCCTTTGGTTGGCTTACTTCGGCAATAGCAGCTTCAATTTCTGCAATTGTATTTCTCTCAGTCACCTTGAGCTTTAATTCTTTTGCTTTTTCTAGCAAATCGGCTTTCTTGGCCATATAAATGATAATCCTTTCTGTGGTAATAACGGTCACTTCGACCTCCCAGCATTGATATTGTAGCTATGATAGTATCAGATATAGCCAGTAATGTCCAGTATTATCTACGCACCTATTTAGTAAATCCGTTAGTGATTATGGGCTCTGTGTTCATCGACTACGGATATTCCCTGTTATTTCAATAATAATCTCTTGCGTCGGGCCTGGTTTTCATGTGCTTGAAATATGACCTGTCGTGAAGATTGAAACTTAAATACCACTGTTGACATTTAGTCAAGCTATTATACTTAATAGGTTATACTAAGCCCCAGTCTCCTTGACACTTTTCATTCTAAAATAAGGGCATGTGTATGAAGAAATATTTATCTAAACAACAAGTACAAGATTACCGAGCTCGTGTACTTAAAGATGCTTATAGGCACGGTGTCAGCTTCACTGCTAGAAGATACGGACTAAGCAGACAAACAATCTACAACTGGCAACAAGAAATTATGCCTCAGAAGTCAGGTCCTAAGAGGGTTGTTTTCTGGCAAGCAGGCACCGAGCTAGAAGAGCTAGTTATCCAAGTGCGACTGGCTACTAACTACGGCCCAAAGCGCATCAAAACTGAGTTAGCTGAGATTGATGTGGGGATTGGCGAGAAAGCAATTCGTAACATTATTGCCGCAGCCGAATTAACCAAGAAGCAGCGCCGTCCAAAGAAGCAAGCACCGCAGGCCTTCTATGCACCATATCCCGGCTACCGTATCCAGATTGACACGAAGGCTACACCTAACGGTGCAGACAAGCGCACGAGCAAACGACACCAGTTCACGGCCATAGATATTGTTAGTAAGATACGCTATTTGCGAATCATGGATGGACTTAGTAATAGTAACTCCTTGGCTTTCGTGAAAGAGGCTGTCGCCTTCTTTACGGAAATTGGCATTCAGGTAGAGTGCGTCCAGACAGACAACCATACCACCTTTACTAACCTGTATTCCGGAGGTGCAAAGAAAGCAGACCATGAAATACGGCGGGTGCATGCCGTGACAGAGTGGCTTCTCCTCCGAGGCATTGAGCACAAGCTGTCACGACCCGGCACACCCCAGCACAATGGCTTTGTCGAACGTAGTCATCGCACAGACGAGGAGGAGTTCTACCGCACGACCAAAACAGCTGGCCTTGACTTAGAAGCCATTCAAACAAAGATAGCTCTATGGCAAGATGAATACAACTTACTACGCCGACACTCAAGCTGTAAAGATCTGCCACCTATGGAATATTTTAATGTTTACTGGAAGGAAGTGCTTACTGTGTGAGATTCAGTCAACTAATCCGGAACAACCGTAGCCTTTAGGTAGTTGAGCGGAGAC
>CAZKHR010000087.1:0-2295 GCA_964552745.1 uncultured Candidatus Saccharibacteria bacterium
CGGAGATACCACCCCAGACACTAGGGCCAGCTGGACCGGTTAGGCCAATTGGGCCTTGGCCTCCTGTGTCGCCCTTATCTCCCTTGTCGCCTTTGATCTCACTGTAAGCAATGAGATTACGCCAGCCTGGTTCGCCGACATAGCGCCATTGGATGAAGTAGAGATGTTTTTGGAGTTCTATTTCACGGCCGTTGGTGCCATCTTGACCATCTGTTCCGTCAAGGCCGTTAGTTCCGTCTTTGCCGTTAGTTCCGCTGATTCCATCGGCTCCGTCCTGACCATCTTGGCCATCCTGTCCAGCTTGGCCCGTGGCTCCGGTTGCGCCGGTGTCGCCCTTGACTCCTTGAGCACCGTCAACTCCGTCAATGCCACTTGAGCCATCTTGTCCATCTGTCCCGTCAAGACCGTTAGTTCCGTCTTTACCGTCAGCTCCATCTGCTCCATTCTCACCATCCTTGCTAGTCAGAGCAGAGACAGTGGTGATAGTTTGCCAGTCGCCGTCGGAGAGGCGGTACTGGATGCTGCCTTGGTGCTGACGAAGAGAAAGTTGGTCGAGGGAAATGGTGGATTGTTGATTGGAGCTGGAGAAATTATGCCAAAGAAAGAAGAAAACTAGCCCAAAACCCACCAAAACAACTGTCCAGAGCAGATAGAATGCTTTAGTCATGCTAGTGGTATTCATATGGCTTTTATTGTACCCCCCCCCCCGAGGTTGGTGTCAAGCCAAGCTTACTCGACAATATTACTTTGATGCAGTCGATAGCCAGTCGTACGGATCATCCACCAGATTGCGCCACCGATCAGCGCATAGGCCACCACCACGCCAACCCAGCCTATGTTTATCTCAGTTTGCGCCCATGATTGCCCAGCTAGCCATTCTGCCACCAAAACCATATAGCTCAGTAGCCAGGTTGTCGGCATAGCAATAAGCGACCCGATCAGCGGCACACTAGCAAATATTCCAGCCAAGAAAACCAATAGCATAGCTAACGGCACAAATGGCAAGATAAGCAGATTGGCAATTAACGCGACATTACTAAGAATCCCGAAAGTTAGCAAAATAAACGGCAGTGTCATAACTTGCGCCGACAGAGTTTCGCCAAGAATCTGCCTAATCGTACCCGGCTCCTTCTCGCCAAAAAAGTACCGCTGCAGTAACGGCGCCAGGACAATTACCCCGGCAAACGACGCAAAACTCAGTTGCCACCCAAGGTCATTCCAGCCATACTGCGGATTGATTAGCAAAGTTACCGCCGCCGCAAGTGGCAACAGCACAAAAGGATGAATATGTCGCCCATAATACCACGCTCCGAGACTAAGGCCCGCCACCAAACCTGCCCGCGACATACTTGGGCTCAGACCAGTCACCGCCATAAACGCCAAAATCATCGCCACACTCGATAGCATCGCCAGGTATTTCGAAATTCGCACGAACAACCTACGACTCAATCTAACCAAAATAGTCAAATTATACCCACTCGCCACAATAACGTGCGTTAGCCCAGCAATCTTCAGAGCATCGATAAGCTCTGGCGGCAATGACCGTCTCAACCCCAGCAGAAAACCCAAGCCCAAATCTGCCTCAGGTGCTGGTACATGAATCCGCACCCGCTCCGCAAACCAATCACGCACCCCAACCGCCACATCACCTGGTACTGGTCGCTCTATGTTACTTATTTCCGCTCGATATATCGAGCCAGCGAATGAGCCAAACCCTTCGCCCATCTTACCATTCACCGTTATGCGGTCGCTCCTTCTCAGCGCATCATTTTTAGCCGTAACCACCCATATATTACCAGGCAAAGACTGCTCCGCTACCGCAACATCCGTTAATCGCAAGATGGTCTGCCCTTGCTTATCGATATCAGGATCTTCCATAATTTTTCCTGACACTTCAACCTGACCACCGATGAACTGCTCATAGTACTCCAGCCCAACCTGCCCCACCCCACCTCGCCACAGGCCCAAAAATACACCAGCCACTAGCACTAAGCCAATCATCCACACTCGCTGGCTCTTTAGCAGTGGCAATAGTAGCACACAACCGAGCAATAGCCAGCCCATGCCTGAAAATGAACCAAACGGCAAATGCATCGAACCAATCACCCCGACAACTACACCCAAGCAACAGCCTGCCACCAGCCACGAAACATGAACTTTCTGCATCGGCCAAGCATACATGGGCTAAGTATACACTTTTTTATTTGCTCGATGAAGTCTGTGAACTAAATTTCCCTATAGAAAAAGCCAGACCAGGAGGTCTGACGTTTTCTATGGAGGGACCAGTGGGACTTG
>CAZKHR010000088.1:0-2274 GCA_964552745.1 uncultured Candidatus Saccharibacteria bacterium
GATGTGGCCGACACAGAAACAGCGACGACTAAAGCTACAGTTATTCGCCCTGAACTGAATCAAGACTATAAGGACCTCTGGAATCCAGCTCACGCACGACCATTTGAGCATACACCCTACTTAAGGATTTGGTATCAAGCTCGACGTATCGCAGAGAATATACGAGAAACTATCAAAAAGACCTAGACGAGGATGCCTTTCACGCGACGAATACCGGCGGCGGATGACTCTTCTTTGGTGATTTTGAAACGTTTATTACTTGGCGTACCATCATCATTTTGTGATAATTGACCAGTATGCTCAACGTGTGGGCCACCGCAGATCTCAAAGCTAACTCGATTATCACCTTCGCCTACCCGATACACTTTAACTACTTCGCCGTAGCGATCGCCGAAAGCACCGACTGCACCTAACTCAAAGGCCTTAGCGGTCGGATACTCCTTAAAGCTAACCGGCAAATCCGCATCGATCCAAGCATTGACCATACTCTCAACTTCATCTAACTGTATGCGCGAAACTTTTCCGTCATTATTAAAATCAAATCTTAGGCGCTCTTCGGTGATATTACTACCATGCTGAGTAACATGCTCACCAACAACCTTCTTTAGCGCCGCATACATCAAATGATTAGCCGTATGAAGTCGGCGATGAGCCATGGTTTGACCGCCCAGTCCACCCTTGAAAGTCCCTTTGGCAGCAGTTTGACTGCGCTGGCGCTGTTCCTGCATCTTCGCCTCAAACTGTTCACGCCAATCTTCTGGTAAATCTACGCCCTGTTGCTGAGCCTCCTCAACCGCAAGCTCAACAGGAAAACCATAGGTGTCATAAAGCATAAACAGCTCATCACCGCTCAAGCCATCATCGGCAAACTTCTTCATCTGGGCGATACCTTTTCGTAAGGTCTGACGAAAAGCCTTCTCTTCTTTAACCAAGACAGCAACAATATGTTTACGATTTTCTTTAACCTCTGGAAGATCATTCATGTACAGATCAGCAATCACTGGCACAACCTCTTTGAGGAAACTTTGCTCAATTCCAAGCTCAAAACTATAGCGAATCGCTCGCCGTAGCAAACGTCGCATGACATAACCCTGTTCCTTGTTACTCGGCACACAGCCATCGACTGCCAAAAAAGTTGCAGCTCGCAAATGATCAGCGATAACTCGCATACTTTCGGTATGTGATTCATAACTCTCGCCACTCAATTCTTGTAATTTTTCAATTATCGGCCACAGCAGACTAATCTTAAAGACATCTGGGTCACCCAGTTTTGCGGCAGCGATACGCTCCAGTCCAGAGCCGTGATCAATGTTTTTCTGCTCCAGCTCCTCAAACACGCCATCAGCAACCTTGCGATAAGCCATAAAAACATTATTGCCAATTTCCATAAATCGACCACAATCGCAATTCGGATGACAAAATTCACCAAATTCCGGATTATGCGGAATGCCAAAATCATAAAACATCTCGCTATCTGGGCCGCAAGGATCACCAATTGGCGTAGTTTCTGGCGAGCCATTACGGCTCCACCAGTTTTTACTGCCATCATAGTAAAAAATTCGCTCATCCTGCTTCATTCCTCGCCTATAGCCAGCTTCTTCCGAGCCAATATCTGCCTGACCATGGCTAAGCCCTGCTTTTTTATAAAGCTCAATCCAAGTCTCGGCTGCCTCAGTATCCTTCGGGATATCATAACGCTCATCGCCAATATAGCAAGTAACATAAACCTTGGACATATCTAAGCCCACTACGTCAGATAAAAACTCCCACATCCATTCAATCTGCTCTTTTTTAAAGTAATCACCCATACTCCAGTTACCAAGCATCTCAAAGAAAGTTGTGTGACGATTGTCACCAACATCATCGATATCTTGAGCACGTAAACAGGTCTGTGAGTCAACGATCCTCTTACCTTCTGGGTGTGGCTCGCCTAATAAATACGGAATCATCGGCTGCATGCCACTGCCAGTGAACAATGTTGTTGGATCGCCCATTAGCACCAACGGCGCTCGCTCAACAACAGCATGCCCACGTTTTTCAAAGAAGCTTAAATAAGCTTGTCGAATTTCTTGTGCGTTCATAGGTATAATTATATCATCTTTTGCGCGTAAATTTTAGTACTACCGACCAATACCAGCCATTCGCCTTCGCACCACAACCCCTATCACCCCGCCAACTCCAATCATCGCTCCACCAATACCGAGTAATAGTTTGGTGTTCATACCAGTACTAGCTAAGCCATCGCCACTTGTGCTGGTATCTGTGCTTGTTACT
>CAZKHR010000089.1:0-2239 GCA_964552745.1 uncultured Candidatus Saccharibacteria bacterium
TTAGAGGTATGAAAAACACTTATGCTAGCAAACAGGGCTTTACAATCTTTGAGCTGCTGATAGTTATTGGTGTGATGGCAATATTGGCAGTGATTAGCGTAGCGGCCTACGGTAGTATGCAAGAGCAGGCAAGGTCCTCGGCACTCAAGAGTGATTTTGCTCAGATAAAAAAGAAACTTTCTCTTTATAAGGCTGAATATGGAAGATACCCAAGAACAAATAGTGAATTGATAGCTGCTGATTTGTCATTGACCAAAGACGTTTATGCGACTGAATTTGCAAGCTATAAAGGAGGATATCTCAATGTAATTTATTGTCTTAATACTGTGACTGATGAGTTTGCCTTCTCTGCAAGAACAGCTGGTAAACTGACGCAGTATTATATGACATCGAGATATGATATACATTCGCAGGCGAGCCCTAGATTATCTTCTGATCAGACCTGTGCTTTAGTTGATACAGCGTCTGGCGGGCGATTTGCGAGAGCTGCAATACATCAGCTCACTGGTGAGTGGCAGGGTAGCTGGATAAAATATTAAGCAACTTAGCTAAATAACGCACTGGTCGTGGAGTTTTTATACTACCTCTCTTGTGGTACAATTAACATTAAGCATGAGGGTAAATAAGTTTAAAGTCTGGGCGGTGCATGGCGTTTTGGCGACATTAGCGGTGGCGGTACTGGCTGTACCGTTGGCTTTGGCTATTGACTACGGTGGTGGGAGTGTTCAGCCATATGTGGCTGAGACACCGATTGATAATGGTGCGATTGTTGTGCTGGCCGATAGTGAGCAGGGGCGAGTTAAGGTGGCGACCCAGGATCAATTGCAAAATATGTTTGGTGTGACGGTTGATCCACAGCAGTTGCCACTGCGAATTACTAGTGGCGAAGGTGAAAATGAAGTGTTTGTGGCGGTGTCAGGGACTTATAGCGTGCTAGTGAGTACTCAGGGCGGGGAGATTGAAGCAGGCGATTGGGTAACATTGTCGTCATTAAACGGCGTAGCAATGAAGGCTAGCACTGAGGAGTCAACGGTGTTGGGGCGTGCAGCATCGGGATTTAATGGTTCGGAAGTTGTTCTCGGCACGACTACGCTGAAAGACGATCAAGGCAATGATAATCAAGTGGTGAAGATTGGCTCAGTTCCAGTGACGATTGAAGTGACGCGAAATCCCAACGAGAAATCAACCAAAGCCAAAGTGCCGGAGATACTGGAGAGAATTGGGCAAGCAGTTGCTGAGAAAGAGGTTAGCGCAGTGCGTATTTATATCAGTATGGCTATCGCTGCCGTCAGCATGATTACGGCAATTATGGTAATTTACTCAGGGGTGAGAAATAGTATTATCTCTATTGGTCGTAACCCAATGTCAAAAAAATCTATTTTCCGGGCGCTGGCGGAAATTATCTTGACCAGCCTGTTGATTTTAATTATTGGCCTATTTGCGGTATATTTGTTATTAAGGTTATGATATAAAACGGGTGGGATATGGGACTATTTAAAAAGAAGCGCAAAGTAAAAAAGCTAGAACCGGTTGAGGCGACCGAGCAGGTTTTTGATGAGCAATATCGCGAGGAATTGCGCCAGCTGGGTCGTGATCACTTCAAAAAACTGTTAGTGGATAATTCGGCCGGTATTAAGCAGGATGTTGATGCGGTTTTAGCACAATTGACCGCAACTTTGCGTCGCCACATGGCCAGCCAGCTCGACCTGGCAATCACTCGGGTTAATAGCGATATCTCCAGTAGTATCAAGGAGCAGATGATTGAGCATAATCGCGTTTCGGGCGAGGCGCAGGAGTTAGTCGTTCAGTCATTGAGTCGCAATGCCCAGGCTGTACACGAAAAATACCAACAAATGTCGTCAAATTTACAACAGGTTGTAGCCAATCAAGAAGTAATGATGGTTGGGGTATTTCAGGACAATCAATCACGAGTAGCTACTATTCAATCTGAGCAAGATAAGCTACTGGCTGAGCTACGCACTAGCATAGAGGAGGCTAAGCGACAGTCGGATGAGGCGGTGCGACAGTTGAAGCAGAGCTCTGAAGAGCAGTCACGTACGCTTCAGGAGCTTTATGGTCAAACAACCGGCGGTGCATCGCAGATGAAGCAGTCGCAGGAGCAAGCGATTAGTCAGCTAGAGCAGTCGGTGGCTTCACTGGAGGAGCAGCACCAGCGACTCCAGCAGATGATTGATGAGTCGATTGCTAAGCAGAAAACTATGGCCACCGAGATGGTTAA
>CAZKHR010000090.1:0-2177 GCA_964552745.1 uncultured Candidatus Saccharibacteria bacterium
AGATCAGAAGGAAGCGAACGAGAATATTATTCGTCGCTTCAATCGTCGGGTGCTGCAGAGTGGCGTGCTGGCGGAGGCAAAGGCTGGGATGCGATTTGCTAGGCCTTTATCAAAGGTAGAGCGACGCAAGAAGGCGATTATTCGTCGTGAGCGTCGGGCCGAGAAGGTGACTAAGATGCGACTTGGGTTGCGCTAATGTCAGCGCTGGCTCAGCGTATCTCTGAGGAAATGAAAACCGCCTTTTTGGGCGGTAATCGTTTCCGTGGTGATGTTCTAAGGAATTTAAGAGCAGCTATTTTGAATGAGGAAGTAGCCAAAGGTAAGCGTGACGAAGGCTTGAGCGACGCAGAGATCGAAACAGTTGTGGCGCGTGAGGTTAAGCGTCGGTTAGAGAGTGCGCGGTTGTATCGTGAAAATGATCGACCTGAATTAGCCGAGCCAGAAGAGCAGGAGATGGCGGTGCTGGAAGAGTTCTTGCCAGAGCAGATGAGCGAGGAAGAGCTTCGTCAGGTTATTGTGACGAAGATTGCTGAACTTGGCGCTAGCGGTCCACAAGATATGGGGCGGGTTATTGGCGCGGTCAAAGCTAGAGTCGGCAACACAGCAGACGGTGCGGTTTTGGCACAGGCAGTGAAAGATATATTAACAAACAAATAAAGCAGAGGACTAGGGGAGATTATGATTCTTTTGTTTGGGCCGACTGGGGCTGGAAAAAGCATGCAAGGACAAATGTTGGCGGTGCGCCAGGGCTGGAAGTGGCTATCGACTGGTGAAATGTTGCGACGCAGTCAAGACGAGGTGGTAATTCAATTACTTAAGTCAGGAGAGCTGGTGGGCGATGATCTGACCTATCAGGTATTTGAAGGAGCAATGCAAGAGGCGCGTGAACGAAATTATCCGAATATTATCGTCGATGGTTTTCCTCGGACGAAAGAGCAGGCGGCTTGGCTCGATGATTATCTGATAGAAATGGGTGAAAAGATTGATGTGGTTATTGCACTGGAGGTGCCAGAGGTGGAGATTATGGCGCGCCTGGAAAAGCGTGGTCGTATGGAGGACACCCCCGAGACGATTGCTAAGCGTATGGCAATTTATCGCCAGAAAATGTACCCAGTGCTTGGTATTTTTGCCGAGGCGGGCGTAAAGATTACTCACCTTGATGGTACGGGTACGGCTGGCGAGGTTCACGACAAGATATACGATGAGGTAGTGGCGTCGTGGCAGAACTCATAACCGGGCAGAAAACAGCAGAGCAGATCGACGCCATGCGTGAATGTGGCAAGATGCTGGCAACAATATATCAGGAACTGCGTCAACAGGTGACGGCAGGGATGAGCGAACTGGATGTAGACAATTTTGTAGCTCGACGTATTAAGGAGCTTGGTGCAGAGGCGACCTATTTGACCGAAAAGGTAAAGTTTCCAGGGGCGATTTGTGTTTCAACCAATGATCAGTTGGTGCATTCACCACCGACAGAGTATGTTTTTAGGAAAGGTGATGTCGTTAGCTTTGATCTGGTAATCGGCTATAAGGGGATGAAGACTGACAGTGCCTTTACTATGGTGGTGGACGAGGAGCCGAAGGGGGCAGTCAAGCATTTGTTGAAAACTACTGAACAAAGTTTGTATTCAGGTATCGACGCTATATCTGGTGGTTCGGTACGGGTCGGCGCTATATCTAGCGCCATTGAGCATGTTTTAGCGAAAGGAAAGTTGGGGATTATTCGTGAGCTGGTTGGGCATGGTGTTGGGTTAGAGATGCACATGAAACCAGAGATTCCGAACTATGGTGTAGTGGGAACTGGGCCAGTTTTGCAAGCAGGCGATACGGTGGCGATTGAGCCAATGGCCTCTCTGGGCGGTGAGGCGATTATTACAGAAGACGATGGCTGGACGATATCTATGAAGGACGGCTCACTCGGTGCACATTTTGAACACACAATTTTAATTACTGAAACAGGCGTGGAAATTTTGACAAAATTATAGTTCATCGATATACTTAAAAGCATATGCAAGAACAATCTCGCTACACAGTAGGAATTGATATAGGTACCACAACAGTTAGGTGTGTCGTTGGACATATTGACGAGGCGACGGGTACGCCAAAAATTGTTGGCGTGGGACAGGCGCCAAATAGTGGTATGCGTAAAGGCACTGTTTCGCATTTGACTGGTCCAG
>CAZKHR010000091.1:0-2132 GCA_964552745.1 uncultured Candidatus Saccharibacteria bacterium
TTCAGGGCGATCAAGAAAGTGGCTTCGACCACAAACGAGCCAAATGGATAGCCGAACAAATCAAGCCAGTTACGGCAAATGGAACAGAGGTAGTGATCATGGTTGGTGGTGGCAATTATGTCCGTGGCAACCAAATCGCTGGCAATGGTATTCAGCCAGTTTCAGCACACAATATTGGTATGCTATCAACGCTGATGAACGCTATTGCGCTCGGCGATGTGTTCAATGACGTTAGTTTGGCTACTCGCCCACTCTCAACCGTCGAAGTCGATCAATTTATCGATCACTACACCTTCCGACGCGCCGATAATCACCTGCAAAAAGGTCGTGTGGTGATTGTTGGTTGCGGTACTGGTCGGCCATTTCTCACAACCGACACGGCAGCGGTGAATTTAGCAATCGAAATGCAATGTGATGTTGTAATAAAAACAACAAAGGTTGATGGTGTCTATGACAAAGACCCGACTAAGCACCCCGATGCTGTCAAATTTGAAGAACTATCTTACCGCGACACGCTGATAAACCCTGATATAGCCGTTATGGACAAGGCCGCGATCGGACTGGCCATGGAAGAACATAAACCGGTCATCATCTGCGACCTACTGACCGACGGCAATATCGCTCGCGCTGCCAGAGGCGAAAAAGTCGGAACGTTGATATCGTAAACTATTTTTTCTTATCTAATTTGTCTAATTTCAAAACATTAACTATCCAGTAAATCACCAGTGCAGTGGCGACGAGCGTAATCGCCGAGGAAACAAATGCGCCCCAGGCAAAATCAGCACTTCGGCCCCATAGTTCAAATCGCCAGACCGACGAATTCAAAGCGTCTTGTGAGCCAACAATAAACTGAACAATTGGGTTAATAAATCCATCGACCAACTTTTTGACCGTGTCCCCTGCCGCCGCACCGATAGCCAAACCAACCGCCAAGCCAACCACACCCTGCGTGCGAATAAAGTCCATAAATCCGTTACCATGCTCCTTTACGCCATTACGCGCCACCGCCATCCGCTCTTTGACCGATTTCTTCTCTGCCATATCAACTCCTTTTAGACTATTCTAAGATAATTATTGCAAAATATAGGAAATAAGACAAGGAAAACTACTCAACATAATCCAAGTTTAATATGGTCGAAGCGACGAAATGAGGCCGCTTCGACCTTGTGAGATTAGTGGACGATCAGTTCCAGCCTAGGAACCCCCTCTCACTCGTCGCTGTAGCCTTATATTGGGCTACGACAAAGCGACCCCAAGGTAATAACATTAACGGTAGAAATTGACAAGCATAAGCATGTGACTACAATCGCTCTGGCGCCTGAATACCGAGGATGGTTAGTCCTGCCTTAAGCGTATCGGCATAGAGGGCGACCAGGCTGATGCGGTGTTGTTCGTGCTCGGAGCCAATGACTTGGCTCTTTTCGTAGTAGCGGTTGAATTCTTGGGCTAGTTCAAACAAATAATTACAAATATGATGCGGTTCTAGCAATTCGGTCGCTCTCGTGACGACTTCGTGATATTCGCCCATTTTTCGCACTAATGCCTTGTCTTCTGAGTGCACTTCGCTCGGTCTAGTGAATTTCATCTCGGATTTTGCCAAAATACTCCTGGCTCGAGCGTGAGCATACTGCAAATAGGGTCCAGAATTGCCCGTCAAACTAACCGTTTCGTTCACATCAAAGGCGATATCGCCCCCAAGTTTATATCGCGCAAAAGCATATTTGATTGCCCCAAGCGTCACGTCACCAACCATCGCCTCATCTTTAACCAGCTGACTGACTTTTTGTCGAACCATGTCATAAACATCAATCGCCCTCGAGACATTACCCAGACGCGAACTCATCTTACTACCATCACTAAACCTGACTGTGCCATTGGTCAAATGTGTCATCGTCCCGACAAGCTCTGGTCGAAACGTCTCCGCTGCCGCAAACACCACTCGCATGTACTCCCGCTGATCATTACCAGTGATGATATATCGATGCTCAAAATCATAATCTTCTTTTTCTAGCCAAATTACGCCAATATCTTTAGTCTCATAGGTCGGTAGGCCCTTGCTAGTCACAAAAACACGTGTGTGCAGATGTTTTGACTCGTCACCCTCAAACACCACTGCGCCATCGGACTGCTTC
>CAZKHR010000092.1:0-1933 GCA_964552745.1 uncultured Candidatus Saccharibacteria bacterium
ACATTACCGTTGAAACCAGCACCAACCCAGATGACATCGCTGAATTTTATCAAATACAGCTCCAGACAGCCAAGCGACATGATTTTACCCACTTTAGCGAAGATTTTCTAACCAAACAATTCACTGCTTTTGCCGAGGACAATTCGGCTGTTCTCTATACCGCTCGTTATAATGGCGAAATTCTGGCACAAAATTTCATGATATTTTATGGCAGTGAAGCGTCCTATCACTACGGTGTCAGCACTGAGCTTGGCACGAAACTATCTGGAGCACCCTTGCTTCATATGCAAGCCATGCGTGATGCCCGCCAGCGGGGCATCAAACGCTACAGTTTCTGGGGAATTGTCGACGAAGACGACACCAACCATCGTTTCTACGGTGTCAGCGTCTTCAAACGTGGCTTCGGCGTCGATGAACTCCGCTACCTCCCAGCTCAAGATATGGTTATCAAACCACTGGCCTATTCGGTGAATTGGTTAGTGGAGACGGCGAGACGGAAAATAAGAAAAGTGTAGCTCACCCTCTTTTCCTTGTACGCTCTTTGACACTTTCAATAGTGTCAGCAATATCTTCGCCAGCTAGGGCACCATATGTATCTGATTGATGCTCGAGATAAGAATCAATAAATGCCTCATCTTCCTCTTGGGATGTTTTTGGCATATATTTTGGATTATAAAGATCAGCGATATCGAGTAGCCGCTTAGTTTCTTTGTCAAAAAAGCCGTGGTTAATGTCAGTAGCAGTCTCTAGATCTATATATCGAGGTTTATTACTGCTGTCGAAGGCAATATTTTTTGCCTGAGCATCTCCATGAATGATTCCGTGATTATGCAAAGCCGACATCCACAGTCCCGCTCTACTCATAGCATTCAACCGTCGCTCTTGCGGCTCTGGGTGCCACAGGATATTGTCGAGCGTCGTAACAGAGTGCTCATACCGAGTAAGATACCCATACCCTACACTAGTATCGTCGCCCTTGACAAATCCGATTGGCGTGAAGGCCAACTGTTCACCAAACCGATTATTAATAGCTAGGCTAGCGTGCATCTCTGACGGTACGCGCAGACGATGCAAGTACTTTGTAGCCACAAGTTCGATCGCAGAAGGATGTTCGGAACTGTCTATATGTAGCTGACCAAACGCCACCATATTGCTGTGATTGCGCCTTCCTGAATCAAGATTTGGCACTGCAGTGAGTGCGATTGAGCTAATAGAGGCAGTGTCGATGTCAACAGCAGAAATAGATGGCGGCAATAGTAGAAGGTGATTTGCTGCAACCGACCCCAGCTTAGCGCTAAGTGTAGTATCGCTAAAATCACCGTTTCTTTCGCGGAGGTAGCGTGCCCCTAAAAACGAAACCCCATCAATGTCCTGTATCGGGGGACCTTCAACACGTGTAATGGGGTGTTTCATTTTATGAATTATATCACAGAATTAAACAAAAGTAAAGCATATCGTATTCACCCACCACCTTTGCAACATAAAAGCAGGCTCCGTAAACCGTAGATAGTATCACCTAATTACAGAAAGGAGGCCTGCTATGGCCTATAATCCAAACATCCGAGGGGAAAGAAGTGCTTGCACTTACTTTTCAGAGGATGTGCCGGATTATATCTGGATATTCTATCAATCCTAACCTACCAAAAGCTAGAGCAACCGTTATGCGGTTGCTGGTCGAAGACCAACTGCAACAGCTGGTAATTACTGAGGTGATCTGGCACCTCTACGCACCATCTTAACGGCTTCAGCTCTCACTTTGGGTAGATTTGGATTACTCGTATAGCTCATGTTCATAGTGTGCTCTAGTGTTTAGGTGATTCCAAGCTATTGAACCATTGCGAGCCCTTGACAAAATTGATCAAATGATACAGTATGTAAATGTGTGGCAACCGCCACATATCCGAGCTGTCGAGGACGACGGCTGAAAAGAAAG
>CAZKHR010000093.1:0-1905 GCA_964552745.1 uncultured Candidatus Saccharibacteria bacterium
TTTAAATATCCTTCAAAATTACTATTATGTCTTTGCGTTATCAATTGCATCATAGTCACGTGGTTTGTTTACGTTACTAGGTAGTTTCTTTGAAAGCACGTGCGAAATCGCTGCCGTCAAAGTAGTCTTGCCGTGATCAACGTGGCCCATAGTGCCAATGTTGACATGAGGCTTACTTCGGTCAAAAGTATCTGCCATTTAAATGGTTCTCCTTTAATTTAGTTATATTATTCACGCGACAAGTCCACAAATAAGACTCCACGGCGTATGCGCTCCATTATATAGAATTTTTGCACAAAAGTAAACAGATAAATCTTACGAATTAGATTTAATAGTAGACTATCGCTGATAATAATCGCTCAGCATCTGATCGCGAAAATCATAGAAAGAACCGTCAGCTATACTGTGACGAATATCATCAACCAGTTTAATGATAAATCTTTCGTTATGAATCGATAACAGAGTGCCAGCCAGCGACTCCTTAGCACGAAGTAAGTGACAGATGTAAGCGACTGTGTAGTTTTGACAAGTATAGCAATCACAATTACCCATAATCGGCTGGAAAAGCTGGCGATATTTTTGCCCACGCACATTAACCCGACCATATGATGTATAGGCCGAACCATTCCGAGCGACGCGAGTCGGACTAACGCAATCAAAAGTATCAATTCCCTGCTCTATCGCTGCAAAAATATCATCGGGCTCAGAAATGCCCAGCAAGTGGCGAGGTTTATTTTCTGGCAAAATCTGATTAACCCACCTGATAATTTCCGGCATCTGCCTCTTCTCCAATGCCCCACCGATACCATAGCCATCAAAATCCATTTCACCTAAAAACCTTGCTGTCTGCTTGCGCAAATCTTCATAATTCGCCCCCTGTAAAACACCAAACAGCGCCTGGTAGGGTTTATCCGAATTTTTAGCACGCAGTCGCTTAACCTCCGCCAAACTACGCTCCGCCCAGGCGTGAGTTCGCGCCAAAGACTCGACCTGATAGTCATAAGGATCTATAAGTGAGGTTAGTTCATCAAAAGCAAAAGTAATATCGGCACCAATACCAGCCTGGATTTGCATCGATAGCTCTGGCGTAAACTTATGCATACTGCCGTCTAAGTGTGACTTGAACATCACACCATCCTCATCCACCCAGGCATGACGCTGGCCTTTTTTGGCAATCGCAATCTCCGTCTCGACATCGGTTGTCATCGCTAACACTTTTTTAAATCCACTACCGAGCGATAGCACCTGGAACCCACCGCTATCAGTAAAAGTCGGACCCGGCCAATTCATAAATTTACCCAGATAGCCAGCCTGCTCGATCAATTCATGACCCGGTTGTAAATACAAATGATAAGCATTTGCTAACACCGCTTGTGCACCCACTCCTTTGACCATTTCTGGCACCATCGCCTTAACATTAGCCTTCGTCCCGACCACTATAAACGCCGGTGTTTCGATATCACCGTGTGGCGTGCAGATTACACCAGTCCTAGCCAGCGCACCTGACAGCCGTTGTTTTATCTCAAATGAAAACTTCTTCACTAAAGATAAATTATACCTTAAATAGATACGGCAGTAAAACAATATCAGCCACAAACCTTCAGCCTATTTAGTTTAGGCTCGAGCTGTCTAAGTTTGACTGTACTGAGCCATGCGTGTTACCATATACACAATCGTTCTCTTGAGATAGGCTTATGTTTTGCTAAAGAGAGCACCGCGATGAGCAAGGGTGAAATTATCATAATTAGTACAACAAGAAATATAGGGAGAGGTATAACTAATATGCAAATTCATAAAAACACTGGTACTAACTCAACTATCTTTAGCAGTTCACGCCGTAATCTTGTCGCAGTAGCTAGCCTAGTAATTATCCTAGTAATTAGTCTCCTAGCAACAGCCCTACAT
>CAZKHR010000094.1:0-589 GCA_964552745.1 uncultured Candidatus Saccharibacteria bacterium
GAGATCTTAATTACGATAAATACTTCACGGATGGTCAGGCGGAAGTCGATTATGCTGAGGTAGTTCAGCAGGTGGTAGGCGATATTAAATTAACCGTTAATGTGGCTAAACAGAGCCGTGAAATCGCTAATGGGGTGGATGATGGCGGTGCGGGCGATCAGGGAATTATGATCGGCTATGCGACAAGCGAAACACCAGAATTTTTGCCCCTAGAGCTTGTATTGGCAAGAGATCTTAGTCGATATCTTTATAAGATTTGGCCATTTGATGGTAAAACTCAGGTGACGCTAAGGGGTAATGAGCTACATCGAATTGTTGCTAGTTTTCAGCATACACCAAAAGAGGAGCTTGAGGGGGCGGTTAAGCAGTGGGCGAGGAAACAGGGGCGTGTGTCGGCATGTTTTGTAAAGTACTGCAATAGTAATCCGGAACTGCACATTAACCCGGCCGGTGATTGGCGGGTTGGTGGGCTGGAGGCAGATGCTGGATTGACTGGCAGGAAGTTGATTGTTGATAATTATGGTCCAAGAATTCCGATCGGTGGCGGGGCTTATAGCGGTAAAGATGCCACAAAAGTTGATCGTTCAGG
>CAZKHR010000094.1:627-1834 GCA_964552745.1 uncultured Candidatus Saccharibacteria bacterium
TATGTAGCTCGTAAAATCGCCATTGATTATCTCAAGAGATTTCAGGCCGATGAAGTGCTGGTGCGCTTAGCTTATGCGATTGGCTACGACCAGCCGGTTGAAGCGACTGCGTTAGTTGATGGGCAGTCAAGAATAATTGAAGGCTATGATTTATCGCCACGTGGAATCATTGAGTCACTTGACTTGAAGAGGCCGATCTATGCAGATTTAGCAACCAATGGTCATTATGGTCGAGGCGGATTGGCGTGGGAGGAAAGATAATCTAGTAGCGTTTGACTGTAAATTGCGAAACACCAAGTTCTGCTTCAATGATAATTTTAGTCTTTGCTTCGTTAAAATTCGCAGATTCATAGAGTGAATCAGATTTTCTATCAATCCCTTCGAAGTGCGTATTGGCTAGTGTAGACTGTGACTTAATTTGCACACCAGCTTGTTTAGGTGTGCGCAAGGTAATATCGCTAGCGCCAGCACTAATATTAATTGATTGCTTTTCTTGAGCTAAGCCAAGTCGTAGGTCGATATTACTCGCACCAGTTTTTATCGCTAACGAGGACAGCTTGACTTTTGAAAGGTCGCCGGCAATGCTCGTAGCTCCAGTTTGAAGAATAACATCAACAGGTATCGATTCGGTAAAGGTCGTCGTGATGTTATTTGTGGCATTGCTAAACCAGGGTGTTTGAGGGTCTTTAGTTGAGAAGGTGACGTGACGACTGTCGTTGATATTGGCGGAAGATTTAGTTAGGTTTGGCTGGCTGCTTTCCTGAACGGCTTCAACGCCACGCTGTTGTTGGTTTGATGCAAGAGTTATATTTGCTGCTCCAGCCTCAACCGTCACTTGTAAGCTTTTGGCATCACTGGCAGACTCTGATTGAGTAGTTGTCTGGATGTTCGGGCTGATAGTTCCTGGATAAATTGGATTATCTATGATGGTTAATGCTACGAGCCCAAGCAGGAGGACTGAGGCTATAAATGACACTAAAGCTCCAAGCCAACCTCGTAGTGACAGCATCGATAGGCCAAGGCCGATAATTAGCACTGGCCAGAGGCGCCAAAGGCCTAGAAGGTTAACATTTATGATATTGAAGTTTTTAAGTAACAGCAGTGTTCCGATGAGGATAATTAACAGCCCCCAGAACACACTGCCAAAATTCCATTTTCTAGCTTGTTTTGCTGGTCGATTGCTAGTTTTTTCTGGCTCGTTTGCTTT
>CAZKHR010000095.1:0-1831 GCA_964552745.1 uncultured Candidatus Saccharibacteria bacterium
GTGCTCCCAGCGTGACTCTTTTGGTATCCAAAAAACGTTATCAGCCAGATAAAAATCCCTATCTTCGGGGTCAAAATTCTCACTCTCGGCCTTTCTGTACTGCATGTCAAAGGAGTCGGAGACGTACTTGAGAAATATTAGCCCTAAGACTACGTATTTATAATCGCTTGAACTAATATTCCCCCGTAGCTTATCGGCAGCCGCCCAAAGCTTCTTTTCTAACTCCTGTATATTCATATCTGTTATTATAGCAGATATTAGACTATACTGCGCCACGATTTAATGGTAACGATAACGTGGTCAATCAACGTTATGCCGAGTAGCTCCCCAGCCTCTCTCAGTCTCTCGGTCACGCCTCTGTCCGCCTGGCTAGGCTCGAGGTTGCCGCTAGGATGGTTGTGGGCGATGATGATCGAGGCGGCGCGGTCGGTGATGGCTTCGGCGAAGACTTCGCGGGGGTGAACGAGTGAGCTAGTGAGAGTGCCGATAGAGATAACTCGCTTGGCGATCAGGCGGTTGGCGCCATCCAGCGTCAAGCAGACAAAATATTCTTGCTGTTTGTTGCGGATGTCTGACAATTGCTCGACCGCTTTTTCTGGCGAGTCAATAATCGGTCGCTCAGAGACTTCAAATCGTCTGTGCCAAAGTTCGTAACCAGCCATAATTGGCGTAGCCTTGTCAAGACCGAGGCCCTTTATCGCCAACAAGTCATCAAGCGTTAGCTGACTACCCTTTTCTTTCAGTAACTTTTGTACATCACGCGCAACTTTAGTCACATCGGCACCTGATACGCCACTACCGATGATTGCCATGAGGAGCTCATAGTCACTCAAACTGGTAGCGCCTCTGGCTTGCAGTTTCTCGCGTGGACGCAGGTCTTTACGACGGTCGGACATTTTACTCATGGCTATATTGTAGCGGAATATCGTTAATGTTAAAATAGTATATAGGTAGAGGAGATTATTTACAAAACCACGCTGATGTAAAATTTATTTTGTTTCATAGTTGTTTTTAAGTTTAAAGTGAAAGGATTTTGTCCTATGGCAAAAAGTCAAGACCGTCCAAAACGTGAAGTTAAAAAGCCAAAGAAGCAAAAATAACCACACAAAAAGACCAGCCAATCTACGGCTGGTCTTTTTGTATAAATTAGCTATTGTCGCACAGGCACTGATGTTATAAACTTAAAACATCATTTTATTTGGAGGGAGTGGTATGTCATGACAAAAACTAAAGTAAAACAGTCGTGGCTACAGTGGTGGACCAAGAAACGCATAATAACCGTTGTTGTAGCGGTTATTGTTGTTTTTGGCGTTTACGAACTGGGGCGACACCTGAGTTATTGGGGCAATAACGACGAACTACGCGCGATAAAGTCGGAAAAACTAGTAAAAGACGACTTGTTTGGACTAGAATTGCTAGAAAAAGATGTAAATGGCGAAGGGGCGCTGTTTTCAAAGACAATTTCACCGAGTGTACATCGGAAATTTTATCTTGATGGTGAAAATTATGAATCTACCAGGGATAAGATTATTCAATATGCTGAGGCTGATGGGTGGGTACACAATACTAACATAAATGTCGAGAATGACTGGTGGGGGGGCAAAAAAGTCGGGAGATTTGACCTTGCGCTGGTCATTAGAGTTGTGCCAAATAGAAATTTAATTGAGGTAGGAGTTCTTCGATGAAATTAACCACCAAAACACTTTCAGTAAAATTACTATTGCTACTAGCGCCTGTGCTTTTGCTGGCGTTATTTATCATCAACCAGCAAAATACCTCAACAGCGAATACGAACCAAAAGAGCCTATCGATCACGCTGATTGGTGATTCG
>CAZKHR010000096.1:0-1821 GCA_964552745.1 uncultured Candidatus Saccharibacteria bacterium
AGTTGGTTGTTAGAGAAGGCAGAGTTGCCAATACTCGTCACGCTACTGGGGATGGTGAGGCTGGTGAGTTGGTTGTTAGAGAAGGCAGAGTAGCTAATACTTGTCACGCTACTCGGGATGGTGAGGCTGGTGAGTTGGTTGTTAGAGAAGGCAGAGTTGCCAATACTCGTCACGCTACTCGGGATGGTGAGGTTGGTGAGCTGGTTGTTGTAGAAGGCATCGTTGCCAATCACCGTCACCTCCACCTCATCAATCATACCCGGTATCACTACATCACGTGGACAGGCAGGGTTGGCTGAGTTATTGTTTTCGTAATAATAGTAGTCAGTGATGGTTTTAGTTTCTGTGCCGGTAGTAGCAAAGCAAGCTTCGCTCGTTGGGGTGTCAGAAGCATGAGCAGTTAGGGATGAACTGAAGAGGTTTTGATGTAGGGCTGTTGCTAGGAGGCTAGCTACTAGGATGACTACTAGGCTAGCTACTAGGATGAGATTGCGACGTGAGTTATTGAGAATATTTAAGTTGATGTTAGTGTTTCTATGAATTTGCATGTTGATATACCTATTCCCTATTCCCTATTCACTATTCACTATTCACTATTCACTATTCACTATTCACTTATATTTATACTAACCTGATAATTTCACTCTTACTCTACTCTATGTGGTGCTCTCTTTGACGAAGCATGAGCTTGTTTAGGAGGGCGATTGGGTATTATGATAGCACAGATACGCAATAAATGCACGTATCCACAAAACAACAAAATCCCCTGGACTAGCCAGAGGATAAAGACTAATTATTCTTATAGGCAAATGCTATGCGTCAACTACTTCTTCTGAAGCTGACTCTTCAACCACTTTTTCCGCCTCAGCTACAGGCTCTTCCTTTGGCTGATTTTTGCGAAGTTTTTCAGCATTACGAATAGTTTTTTTCTTAGAGTTATCTATCTTTTTAACCCATGATGGCAACTTTACGCCAGCTTCTTTGAAAAGCTTCACCACTCGAGGTGTCGGCTGAGCGCCATTATCAAGATATTTTTGAGCTAGCTCGTTCTGGATATTAACTTCTTTGGTATGTGGATTGTAGCTACCGACATAGGCAATTACGCGACCACTAGATGGGTGGCGCTGAGCCTCCTGGACTGCCAAGCGATAAACTGGATAGCCCTTGCGGCCGATACGTTGCAAACGAATTGCGAGCATAAAATTTGATTCTTCCTTCTTCTGCTTTAAAAACTGATTTTACTTCCTCTCAGTGTACACTATTTTGCGACGGAGGTCAAATTTGTTTTTACAATTCCACCCCCAAGGCAGGTATCGCCATCATATATCACGACAGACTGCCCCGCCGGAACGATGCGCTGAACCTCCTCGAATTGTAAAGTATCGTCTTGAAGCAAAACCTTTGCCATGGGCGCCTGGTGGCGAACACGCACATTGTACTCTCCCAAGACGGGTTCTACCCCAGAGACCCAGTGCAAATCAGTCAACAATAATTCTTTTTGCCATAACTCTTCCGCCTGCAATCGAGTCGAAACGTATATTTCGTTTTTCACCATATCTTTGCCAACAACGTAATACGGCAAACCGCCACCGACGTTGAGTCCGTGACGCTGACCAAGAGTATAGAAAATCGCACCATCATGCTCACCAATAATTTTACGCGTATCAGTATCAATAATATCACCAGGAGCCGTCTCAACGTATTCTGATAAAAATTCACGAATACCAACTTGCCCTACAAAGCAAATTCCCATGCTTTCTTTCTTGCTGGCCGTCCAAAGCCCACGCTTTTTAGCTATTTCACGCACCTCAGATTTTGTAT
>CAZKHR010000097.1:0-1323 GCA_964552745.1 uncultured Candidatus Saccharibacteria bacterium
GTGTCGCCGCGATAACAATAGTGCCTAGTAACACGATGCCTATAAAGATCATGGCGCCAATGATAATCTTGGTATGTTTGCTTGGACCCTTAGGCGTGGTTTGCGGTGCTATCTGATAGAGATAATCAATTCCGCTTGGTACTGGTTCGTTAGGCTGATTTTGCTCCATATTCCTATTTTAGCATAAGTTTATAGTTGTGTAGCAGGTTGGGTCGGTTCTGTTAACTAAAATCTCAGAGATGATACAATGGTAGTATGGACGCTAAAGAGGAGGTCAGGGCGCGGCTGGCAATTGAGGATGTGATTGGCGAGTATATGCAGCTCAAGCGGGCTGGACGTAGCTTTAAAGGCTTGAGTCCGTTTACCGATGAGCGTACGCCGAGTTTCGTAGTTAGTCCTGATAAGCAGATTTGGCATGATTTTTCTTCGGGCAAGGGTGGCGATATCTTTAGTTTTGTGATGCTGATGGAGGGAATGGATTTTCGTCAAGCGCTAGAACATTTGGCGCGCAAAGCGGGCGTTGATTTGGCCCTTTTTTCGGGAGGTGATGGAAAATATGCTAAGCGTAAGGAGCGGGCGCGTCAAGCCTTAAATTTAGCTAGTAGGTTCTTTCAGGCGACGTTGGTGCGGACGCCAGAGGCATTAGAATATGTCACAAAAAAGCGAGGCTTGGGTCGGCAGATTATCGAGGAGTTTACGATTGGTTTTGCACCCGATAGCTCGTCTGGCTTAGTGACGGCATTAAAAAAGCGTGGCTTTACGGCGCAGGAGTTGCAAGATGCTGGACTAACCAATCGTTTTGGTGGTGATTTGTTTCGGGGACGGATGGTGGTGGCGTTGAGCGACGGTGCTGGCTCGCTGGTTGGATTTACTGGGCGAATTATCCGCGATGATCCGAAGGCACCGAAGTACCTCAATACCCCACAAACTCTGCTATTCGATAAATCTCGCCATATTTTTGGACTTGCTCAGGCTAAGGAAGCTATTCGTCAGGCAGATAATGTGGTTATTGTCGAAGGTAATCTCGATGTTGTTAGCTCGCATCAGGCTGGCGTCAAGTACGTGGTGGCGACGGCTGGGACGGCGATGACTGAGCAACATATCAAAGCGTTGTCACGCTTGACTAGTCGTATTCGGTTGGCATTTGACGGTGACAAAGCTGGTTTGGCAGCCACGGAGCGAGCAATTGGTTTGACACGAAATATCGAAGTGAATTTAGAGGTGGTGGTATTGCCAGATGTGGCAAAGGATCCAGATGAATTAATTCAACAAGATCCAAAACTATGGACAGAGGCAATTGACTCAGCGGTGCCTGCGGTAGAG
>CAZKHR010000097.1:1333-1812 GCA_964552745.1 uncultured Candidatus Saccharibacteria bacterium
GATTGGCCAGTACGAACAACGCGAAAACCTCAAATCCGCCAAAGGTCGACGGAGTTTTACGACGGCGGCATTGGATCTGGTGCGACAGCTGGATGATGCAGTGGAACGAGATTATTATTTAAATATGGTGCAGAAGATTAGCGGGTCATCACTCTCGGCGCTGCAACAGAAAATGTCTGAAAAACCTAAGGTGGTCAGTTTGCGTCAAACTAAAGTAGTAAAAGCACCACCAAAAGCTCCTTCGAACGACCTGGAGGATATCGTTCTCGGGATTGCACTGATTGAGCCGGCAACCCGGCGATGGCTTAGTGCTTTAATGCCGGAGATGATAGAGAGCGAACAAGGACGAGAATTGTTGTTATTTTTACAACAAAATTCAGATAAAATCACCGATGAGGTGCCTGAGGGGTTGAAAAATATCGCTGAGTATGCGAAGATAGTATCATTGAAAAGCGAGACGCGTTATGCCAACTGGGAGC
>CAZKHR010000098.1:0-1807 GCA_964552745.1 uncultured Candidatus Saccharibacteria bacterium
CTCGTTTACCTCAACCATGGAAGGCTATATTCAGACAGGCGATCAGCCTGGTAATCTCAAGCTACGCGTCAAATCTGGAACCGCCGAAGAAGAGGTAACAATTAAAGAAAAATCGTTTGGTATACTGCAAATTATTCAATAGCCCTCTAGTCAAACCGCACCATACTATTAACGAGTGTTGTAATAGTGACTATCTCGACATTTTCGGAAGATGTTAAAAAAACTAACGTATCATCCGTATTTAACAAAAATCGAGCTGAGCCAGCCGCAGATAAATTATAAATTGTACCATTTTGAGTCGCGACACTCTCTACCGAACCGCCCTTGGTCATTTGTGACATATCAAAGTCACTTGGTCGTGGCTGAATAGTCACGATAATATCTTTGTCTGTCGCCTCGTTGGTCATCACATAGCTCAACACTCCGCCACCAAGACGAGTTTCCTCTTGACTAACAATAAAGCCATCTGGCGCACTCCTGGGGGCGTACACTGGAAAATCAGCTTCGCGAATAATCTGACGCTCAATTACTGACTGGTTAGTCCAAATATTGTAACCGACAGCAACACCGACAAGAATAATCGCGGCAATCGCAGACACGACAATCCAGCGAATGGTTCGCTTGGTAAGCCGATTACTTAATTGCGACATTTAAGTCTCCTCCCAAAGTACGGGGCTATCTCTGCCCTGAAGCATGGTTCTGGATCAGCTGAACCACTCGACCGTCCGGCCGAAGATTTTCAAAAAATAATAGCTGATCGCGGTTAATCATCATGGCATCTTCTGGTCCATGCACTTCATCGCCAAGTTTAACTAGAGTCATGTCATTTTGCGAAGTCTCGGAATCTTGCGTTTCAGAGTCAGGGTTAGTCTCGGCAGTAGCTGGTTTAATATAAAAAACATTGCTCAGCTTAAGATACTGGCTGTTTACCTCTTCAAGCTTGCCAAAATATATCTGTCCGCCCACCAAGAAAACTGCTTGGAATTTACTTGAATCTACCGCTGTTCCCAGGCTAGTCGAACGCGTGCTGGTGAAAATTAACCAACCAGTAATTGCCAAAACAACGGCCGAAATAATAATTGCAAAGACGATACCGCCTTTGCAATTATTATTTCTACCGATCGCCTAGGAGCTACTGGCTCAGGCCGCTCATCACCCTGTCGTTCATTTGACAGCTGTTGAGGTGCTGGCTCAGTTCGATATACAGTCCGCCTATCGGTCGCCCGTGACGTGCGCGCCGGTCCTCCACTAAGCATCTCTATTCAATCCCCCTATTTACCATAATTACATTGTAGCACACCATAAGTACGATGAACAAATAAGAATTTTTGACTACAATATAAGATGGTATCATAGAAGAGTAAGGATAAGCAAAGGAGGTAATATGGCACGCTCAGTAGATAAATTATATAGATTACCCGATTCGGGAGTTATCGCCGGAGTGGCAAGTGGCTTTGCGCATTATTTTGCAATGGACGTAACACTGATGCGACTAGTCTTTATCGGGGTGCTACTAATAACTCAAGGCTTCGCAGTTGTCGCCTACATCATCCTCGCTGTCATCATGCCAACACCTGGCAAAGAAACCTCTCGAAACGTCGGGGAGCAAATCGAAAATCTCGCTGAAGAAGTAAAGAGTAGCGGACGAATACGTAGTTTTGGTCATTATCTTGGTATGGCACTGATTATCTTTGGCCTGCTATTGTTGCTCGGTCAGTTTATTCCTGGCTTCTGGGCTCTCGGATGGCGCTTATTGTGGCCAGCCTTTATTATTGTTATCGGAATTCTAATTCTTACAAGGAGCGGT
>CAZKHR010000099.1:0-1778 GCA_964552745.1 uncultured Candidatus Saccharibacteria bacterium
TTTCTTTTGTGGCCGCGACGCTTCTTGAGCACACCATCGCTCATCTCATAGACCGCATCGCAGTACTCAAGTAGTCGTTCGTCGTGCGTCACCATAATGGTGGCTTTTTTGCGCTCACGGGTCTCGCGGGCAAGCAGCTTCACTACCTCAAAAGCTTTTGTCGTATCGAGGCTCGCCGTTGGCTCATCCGCAAGGATCAGACTTGAGGTGCCATACAACACCTTGGCAATAGCGGCACGCTGTCTCTCGCCACCCGACAAATCACTCGGGTATTTTTTGCGAAGCTTTGTCAGTCCGAGATCCTTAAATAGCCCCTCCATGACAGACGCCTGGCTCTCGCGTCGTACGACTCGATCAATCAACAGCAGCTGCTTTTCAATGGTCAGATACGGTACCAGATTGGAGGCCTGAAGGATAAAGCCCACCTCAGACAGTCGTACTTTTGAAAGTTCCTTTACCGACAGCTCGGTGATATCCTTGCCATGAACTACCACCTCGCCTCGAGAAGGGTTTTGCAAGCCACCAGCAATAGTCAGGAAGGTGCTCTTGCCCGAACCTGATGGTCCAACCACCGCCACAAATTCACCGCGCTTGATCGAAAAATCAGTTTTTTGCAGTGCCGTTACTTTTTTGCCCGCTTCGACAAAATCTCGTGCCACTCCACGTAGTTCAAGGATAGCTTGTGTCATTATTCTATTGCCTCCACTGGGTCAATTTTAGTCACCGAACGCACCGAGGCAATACCGCCAATAGCCGCGCATAGCAGAAATAGTCCTGCAATACCTCCATAAAACAATGGGTTTATCGCAAATGGCACCTTAGTACTAAGGAGTACTCCAGTCAGCACCGCTAATGCCCCACCAACCAATAGCCCGAACACTGACAACAGTACCACCTGTACCATGACCGAACGGGCGATATAACTGCTCGGGACACCCCCGGCCTTCAGCACGCCAAAGATGCTCTTTTTCTGCATAGTCAGGATATAGATAAATATCGCCAGCACAAATGCAGCAATACCGATTAAAAAGCCTATCATTACGCTAAATGTCAGCACCTGGGCCTGGTAGCCCGGTAGAGCAAATATAAAGTCGTTAATCGAAAGATAAGCCAAAGGCTCCGTATTGTACGCATCCTGCTTCTCGCCACGAATCACCACAGCGCTGACTGTTGTGTCGTCTCGCATACCTGACATGCCAGACACCTCACTCACTGCCGTACGCCACGTATCAAGCTGCATATACACCACAGGCGCTGTTTGAAATGTCGCATTCTCAACAATGCCCACAACCGCATATGTCGTCTCTGTGCCACTGAATTTCAGCGTTCCACCCTCCTCAACACCAGCTGCCATAAGCTCGCTGCTCACCACTACTTCATTCTCTGCGGCGATTGCTCGCCCACTAGTGAGCTCGGGCATTAAAAAGCTGTCTGTCTCGATACCAAAAAGTGAAACATCATCTGACTCATCCGCATCAACGGTTGCCGCGCCCACACCAAGAAGTGCTGCATTATCACCAACGATAGCTTCATAATCTGACTGATATAGCAGTGAGCGAGCAATATTTTTATTAGCAGTATCGCTGAGCACTATGCCCTCAGCCTGCCAGGCTTCGACGGCACGCGTATAGCTACTCGCTAGACCATAGGCGAGAGCCGTCAGAAAAAACACCAAATAGCTCACTAATACAATGACGATAGTTATAAGCAAGAATCGTGATTTCTCTTTCAAAATTTCATTAAGGGCTAAAAACATACCCTTATTATAACACGGGCAC
>CAZKHR010000100.1:0-1762 GCA_964552745.1 uncultured Candidatus Saccharibacteria bacterium
TACAATGTGTATTATACTTAAGGTAAAGTGGAGGGTCTATCGATAATGAATCGTTTTAAGGGTGCGGCGCTGGTGTTGGTTACGGCAGTTGTTGCAGTATCAATGTTGTCTGTTCCAAACCAAGCTTCGGCTCAGGGCTCAGCGGCGCTAACTATCGCTCCGCGTAAGGACTATACGATCGAACCAGGTAAGGCGATTGACGATACACTGCTGGTGCGCAATCAAGACAGGGAGCGTACGTTAAACTTATATCTAAGAAAGATCGATTTTACATCAAACGACGATAGCGGTGCGCCAAAGCTACTGCTGGACGAAGAGGCTCCAGAGACAGAGGAGTCGCTGCGGTCATTTATGACAATTCCGGAGTCGGTGACTATTGAACCAGGTGGCAGTGCCTCGATCGATATGAATATTGCTATTCCAGAAGGTCATGGTGGCGGTAGCTACTACAGTGCTATCGTTTATTCGACGAGTAGCTCAGAAGGTGGTAATGTTGGCCTGAGTGCTTCGGGTGTGACCTTAGTGTTTGTTGAGGTGCCGGGTGAGGTGCGACAAAATCTAGACCTAAGAAATCTTGGTGCCTATAAGGATTCTGTGACGTCAACCGGCGGAAAATACTCTCGTTCCTTCCTGCTGTCGGATGATGCGCCGAAGCGAATAGCTTATACCCTAAAGAATGAGGGTAACGTCACTGGTCGTCCATATGGCACGATTACACTCAAGCCACTAATCGGTAAAGAGATTATCATTAACGATATCAATCCTAATGACGCGCTAGCCCTGCGTGGCCAAGAACGTACTTTTATTGCTTGTATAAAGCTTAAGAGCGAGGAGGCCGACTTTAACGGTAGCCGTACGGAAGCGACGACTTGTGCTGAATCCGGCCTGTGGCCAGGCTTTTACAAAGTTGATTTTACTGGATATTATGGTCGAAACGGTACGCCGACTAAAGATCTAGTGGGCAGTAATTGGTTCATCTATGCGCCTTGGTGGTTTATTATTATAGTTGTCGCCTTGCTAGCATATATCAGCTACCGGATCTGGAAGATTGTTCGCTACATCCGTAAAAAGCAAAGCGGTGCTCAGCTGAGAAAACGACCAACGCCTAAGAAAAAATAATTACTCCACTAAAGGGGAAGTACATGATACATATCATCCACGCCACAAAGAGCTATGTCCTACGAAGCGTGTGCCTGCTGGGTGTAGTATGTGTCATGTCTTTCGCTGGAGCGTCGACGGCCGGGGCGATTACCCCTCTGCCGATACCTGACCCAAAGCCAGGTGGCTATGGTCTAGAGGCGACAAAGACCCAAGAGCCACCTACGCAGGGCGCAACAATTACCACACCTGGTAATGGCGCGGCCTTTTCGGACTCACCGATTACTGTACGCGGAATTTGCCCAACCGATCTGCTTGTTCAGGTCTACAATAATAATGTTATGGTCGGTGCGGTTATGTGCCAAGACGGTAGTTTTAGCATAGAGGTTGGTTTATTTGCTGGTACCAATGAGCTAAAAGTGATAGTTTATGATGATTTGGAACAGGCTGGTCCAGAATCGGATACAGTGACTGTTACCTATAATGACACGCGATTTACGGCTTTTGGTCAATTGATTACACTAACTAGCTCCTATGGACGACGCTCAGCACCCGTTGGTAGTCAGCTGGTTTGGCCACTACAGCTTTCTGGTGGTACTGGACCTTACGCATTTAGCGTGGATTGGGGCGATAATTCAGAGTCGCAATTATTGAGTCATTCGTT
>CAZKHR010000101.1:0-1711 GCA_964552745.1 uncultured Candidatus Saccharibacteria bacterium
CGTATGTCGCTGTCAGGGTATTTACCCGCAAAAGAAATGTGCCGTTTTGGTCCGGACTGACTCGATTTGTGCGTCTGTTAGATGGGCACGTTACGCTAGCGTGCATTTCATTGTTGGTGGCGTTTGGTGGTTGGGTGCCACTGCTAGTCAATGGTGAAGCATCACGAAACATGGCGGTACATGAACTACCGGATACTATTAGTATTTTGCAGCGGATTGCGATGATCGGACTACTTGTAACGGTCTTTGTCTCGCTTAAGCTTCTACCACCCCGCCCAGAGCGTTACAAGCGCTCACGGAATGTATCGATGGTTTTGCAGTGGGTGCTGATGCCAGTAACGGCAATAGTCTATAGCTCGATGGCCGCATATTACTCGCAAACTCGGTTATTCCTCGGCAAATACCTCGATAAGTTTGATGTTACCGAAAAAACTCTTGCATCGAGTAGCGCAACAAAAAAGCCCTAGTGCTAGTATTAACCTATAGCCTAGGGCCAGTAAATGATTATATGAGGAAGATAGTAGGGTGACGTAGCTAGCGCTTATTGGTATGAAGGTTAGCTCGTACCTGGGAAATCTTCTTGTTGTATTCGAAATGAAGAGAGACTTGACTCAATAGTGAAGGTGACTCTCCCGCCGCTTTCTCTTGTCGCGACTGTTGTTGCATGGAATTAGTATCCATACTTCTTATAGTAGCATGCTTACTTTAAAAAGTCAAGGGAACAGGTTGCTTCGTGATATATCACAGGATGAATAAACAGGGGTAAAATAACAAAAAACCAATGTGGAAAAGTTATGTGGATGTGTGGGGAAATAAAAAACACCTCATGAGGAGGTATTTTTAAATTGGTGGGCGATATAGGATATCGGCCTTGAGGCCTCCTTCGTTCGCCTGTTCTGACGAAAGCGAGCTTTCTCAGATCTTCGCTTCACTGCGCCGAACCTTTTTGTTTCACAAAAAACGGTTCTCATTCTATGTCTCGCCAAGGTCATAAGTAAGATACCAGCCCAAAGGACTGGTATCTTACTTATGGTGGGCGATATAGGATTCGAACCTATCACCTCAGCAACGTCAATGCTGCGCTCTAGCCAAATGAGCTAATCGCCCGTAAATATGTATATTTGTAAAGTTCAACCTGTAGCCACTAGGTAAGTTGCATTTGGCTAGAGCACAACACGCGCAAGTCTCTACGCTGAAGGCTCCCCAAATGAGCTAATCGCCCGTAGGCCCTACGAGCACACGGCTAATTGTAGCAAAAACGAGCGGTTTTGTGTAGTCCCTCGTAAAAGGAGGTCGAAGTCTCGTTCAAAGTTGGATGCTCGGAATATGTTGAGCCCTGGGGCGGTGAACTTGTGGTATAATTGACATAGTCATAATTAAGCATGAAAATTTACAGATAAGGGGAAGGCGATGCAAAGTAAGAACAGGGTGTCAAACACAAAAACAAAGCAGGTCTTTGGCGTTAAGTTGCCGGTCGTCGCGGTGGGAGTACTAGCACTAGTACTGGCGTTTGGCGGTGGTTTTTGGGTTAGTCAGGTGCGGGCGGAGAGCCATCCGGGTGGAGTGGACAATGGCCGGACGTCGTACATCAAGCAACTGGAGGATGAATTGGCGGGGCTAAACTATGGCTCGACAACTGATACGCCAGATTGGGGCATCAGTTGGAATCGCATCAAAACCGCCTCGAAGTGGGTGCCGAGTGACGGCACGG
>CAZKHR010000102.1:0-1707 GCA_964552745.1 uncultured Candidatus Saccharibacteria bacterium
TAAATACCTTTAGTTCATCCCCGTACCTTTAAGGATAGCGTTACGTCGGCTACATATATATCGAAAACTCCGCAAGGAGGTGTATGTGGCTCCTAAATTTATCCTCCGGCACTTCGCAGGCTTCTCTAGAGTATCGCATCATACTTATCGTTCATGTGGTTATTGTGCTTATAGTAAAACTAACTCAAGAGTACATCGCTAGTGCGGTTTGCTGATTAACTAGAGCTGGTCTATAATAGAGAAAGTGTATAAAAAAATTATCAAACCAGTTCTTTTCCTTTTTCCGCCTGATTTTGTGCACCGGGCGACGGCCTTGGCGGGACGATTTGTTCAAGCGATACCGCCTATCAGGTGGTTGTTGCGGGCTTGGTGGCGATATGATGATGCTCGCTTGAGTCAACAAATCCACAATATAGATTTCGCCAATCCAGTTGGCTTATCGGCCGGATTTGATAAAAATATTCAGCTGACGCCACTCATGGAGTCGGTTGGTTTCGGCTTTGAGATAGCAGGTTCAGTAACTTTGGCTTTGAGAAAAGGTAATCCTCGGCCGTGGTTTTATCGATTGCCAAAAACTCAGTCGCTGGTAGTTCACGCAGGTATGGCCAATCACGGCTTAGTCAATATAGCTCCACGTATTCATAAGAATCAACGAAAATTGAAAAACCTACCACTGTCGTTATCGGTGGCGGTAGTGGCGAAGGGCAAGAAGGAGACATGCGAAGATGCAATTATCGACGCTAAGAATACAGTGATGTATATATTGCAGCATAACTTAGCACAAATGATTGAAATAAACATCTCCTGTCCAAATGTTGGTGAGGTGCCATTCGCTGAACCACAAATGCTGCACAAGTTGCTGACTGTTTTGGATGGGCTGGAGCGGTCAGTGCCGTTCTATATTAAGATGCCGCAACTTAAAAATATGCAACATTTCGATAGGCTGCTCAAGGTGATTGTGCGACATAACGTCCAAGGTATCACTGTGGCAAATCTAGTCAAAGATCGCCAAAATATTCAACTTGGTGATTCGCTACCTGATGAAATACCGGGTGGCCTAAGTGGTGCGCCAACTAGGGCGCAGAGTACGGCAATGATTCGTCACGCCTATCAGCATTACGGCAATAAACTGACGATTATCGGTGTTGGTGGTATATTTACTGCCGAGCAGGCTTATGAAAAAATTCGCGCTGGCGCCAGTTTAGTGGCGATGATAACTGGAGTGATTTTCGAAGGTCCGCAAGTGATTGGACGGGTCAATCGCGGCCTAGTTGAACTGTTGGAGCGGGATGGATTTAGCGATATATCAGAGGCTATTGGCGCAGATTATGGTCAAAAAGATAGAGAATCCATTAAAAAGTCAAAAAAGCCCTTGCAAAAAATATAACACTCGTGTACAATTGATTATTAGTTACGCGAATGTTCGAGAGAACCTCTGGCAGGAGTTACGACAAGCGAGTTAATGTCGTAAAAATTACAACAAACCACCACTGTACTAATGCAAGTAAGTGTGGTAGCATAAAAAAGCTTGAGTGCAGATATGGAGTGTCGCTAAGGCAATTCACGGTGTGCACTGAAGATTAGAGCACGATCATTAACAATTTGTATGTAAGAAATGAGTTTTTATAATTGACGGCAGTAGTTGTTTCATAGCAATTACTAGTTAAGTCAATGCATAAAAAGGTACTCAAGGGCGTTAAATGGATG
>CAZKHR010000103.1:0-286 GCA_964552745.1 uncultured Candidatus Saccharibacteria bacterium
GTGCAGCTGGATTTTGTGCAGCCGGAGCGGTTCGGGCTAGAGTATACAGCTGAGGATGGCAGTTTTCAGACTCTAGTCATGATCCACTGTGCGCTACTTGGTTCGATTGAGCGGTTTTTGAGTGTGTTTATTGAGCATACGGCTGGCTGGTTTCCATTTTGGGTGGCGCCGGAGCAGATTAGGATTTTGACGATTAATGATACGGTGATGGACTACGTGGCTGAGGTCGAGGAGATCTTGCGTGGTGTGGTTTTGATGGAGCCAGTTAAATACAACGAACTGCGAT
>CAZKHR010000103.1:296-1676 GCA_964552745.1 uncultured Candidatus Saccharibacteria bacterium
GAGAGTCTGGGCAAGAAAATTCGTGAAGCTACAAATATGAAGGTTCCGGTTCAGCTAATCATTGGGCCGAAAGATGAAGAGGCTAGAGAGGTTAGCGTTCGGACTCGGGACGGTGAAGAAAAAGTAGCACTAGACCAATTAGCAGAGTATCTGAAAGGATTTTAGATTATGCGTCGTCTGAAGGTTGCGGTTGATTGCGATGACGTGCTGTTGCCATCCCTGATTAGTATAATCGACATATATAATCAGAGATATGACACAAACGTTCAGTACGAAGACGCCTATATCGCCGCGAATGGTTGGCGGGCTTTACCAGAAACAATAGCTGATAGGATATACGATATTCAGCTTAGCGAGGAATATGCCAGAATAAGACCGTTTGATGACGCTATCGATGCGTGCAAGAGATTGTCGGAAATTCACACGCTAGATCTAGTGACGGCAAGGCCCGGCAAGCTGATGGCTTTAACGCTGGATATGTTGAATAACTATTTTCCAGGCGCATTTAGTGAAATTGAGCACATTGGTCTGAACGGCAGTAAGGGCGATGTTTGTCGGCGACTTCGAGCAGATGTTATGATTGATGACAATATTAAGCATTTGGAAACAGCTTTTGGCTGTGGTGTAAGAAATTTAATTTGGTTTGGCGATTATCCTTGGCAGCACGATGGTGTTGGCGCTAATCTGGGGGGGGTAGTCCGATGTCCTGGTTGGTCGGATGTGGAGCAGGAAATTGAGCGAATTGCCAGTCAGTAACTTTAGGCAGCAGATTTATGAGTTAATGGCAGATCTGCCGGTAGACAAAGTGACGACCTATGGAGATTTGGCTGCTTTTTGTGGGCATCCAAACGCTGCTCGGATAGTTGGTGGGGTGGCGCATTTCGGACCGACAGATTTGCCGTGGCATCGTTTGGTTAATTTTCAGGGTGGGCTGGCGGTTGGTTTTCCGGGTGGACAGGAAGTGCAGCGGCAACTACTGGAGCAGGATAGTATATTGGTTGATGAAAATATGCGAGTAGTGGATTTTGCGGAGCGACGATGGCGACCAAAGCTATAGACGAACTGCCGCTAATCGTTATTGCTGGTCCAACAGCTAGCGGCAAGACTTCGCTGGCAATTAAGTTGGCTAAGCAGTTTGGCGGTGAAATTATTTGTGCCGATAGTCGAACGATTTATCGAGGAATGAATGTTGGTACAGCCAAGCCGACCATAGCTGAACGACAGGGCGTGCCACATTGGGGGTTAGATTTGGTCAATCCAGGCGAGCGATTTACGGTCGCTGACTTTAAAAAGTATACCGAGCAAAAAATAATGGAAATACGCGAACGAGAGCACGTGCCATTTCTGGTTGGTGGTACGGGGCTGTATATCGATGCGGTT
>CAZKHR010000104.1:0-1643 GCA_964552745.1 uncultured Candidatus Saccharibacteria bacterium
GTCGGACATTCTAACCCAGTTACCCACGCATCATAATTCTCTCGGTCAAACTCGTGTAGTCGGGCAAACGGAAACTTATATGGCTCAGCCGACTTTTTTGCAGCGTCATTTGTATATCGCCCCCAAAAACTGTTTCCCGTAAACAAGACTTTTGCGCTCAAACTAACTGGGTTTGGTGCTTGTTTCGGACTGGTCACTGATTCCTTGACGGCTGATTTCTCTAGCGGATGACTAAACCACCAAAACAAACCAACAGCCAAAATAGGGATAATTAGCCCCGAAACTACCCACACTAGCGACCTCTTCGGTGACTTGATCGCTAGCATCCTAGGATTTCACTTTCTTCAGATAATATTTTAACTCTTCGATACTACCCTTGATATCCTCAAGCGCTCGATGCGCCTCGGGCTTGGCGAATTTCTTGCGGTATTTGCCCTCAAATACTACTTTCCAAGCGCTTACATCCAACATCCGATAATGCAACTTTTCATTCAAGCGTGGCCATTCAATTTCGATAAACTTCCGATCTTGATGAATTGAATTACCAGCCAGCAACACCCTCTCTTCTGTCGCAAAATGCTGATTTATAAACTCTAATAGGCTATCTTCCACCATTCGTGGCGATTGACCTTTCTGATTCTGCTCCATCAGTGATTGGCGCACATCCGAGTATTTGTCCCAGAACTCACCGACCATCCGCTGCTTCATCAGCCTTGAACTAATCTTTTGCACCGCCTCAAATCTTGCTACTTCTTTAAAATCCCAGTCCGTCACAATCACTGCCACCTCTAAGATCCGGTCCTTCCCCGGCTCCAGCCCCGTCATTTCGAGGTCAATCCATAATAATTTTGCTCCATTCATACTAATGATTATACCAACATTTGACAAATATTGGTATATGTTGCTATAATTTGCATGTCCCCCCGATATACCACAGAAGAACTGCTTGCTCAGGATTATTTCAGATCACTAAGTATACCCCCACCGAACACTAGACTCAATCTCAATCGCCTGCCTCGAACTATCCCTAGTGGTCTCGCAAAACAAGCGCTTACTCTGTGCCGCATTGCTCAGGTGTTTGACCAAGCAACTCAAACAACCGCTAACGGACGCACCTCGGCGGACAACTGCGTTACTGGCATCGGCCCCAACCAGCCAGACTTGATTGATTATGTTTTACAGGAAGATGGAGCAATAGTAAACCTCAGCGACCTGCCGGTAGCAGCTGATAATAATTCTTTTTGCCCAAATGAAATCCGCAGATTTACAGAGCGCCTACTTGTTACCCGCGAAGTATCTCGTCTTGTTAAAATGGGTGCGGTCTGGGTGCTGGAAGAACCAACCTCGTGGCATATCCGCCCTAGCGCTAAAGATGAAATTCTTCTGAACCCAAAAATTAAACGACTTGCACAAGAGACTGCTCAAACCGCACGAAGAGAGCGACTTCACGGAGATAGCCGTCTCATAGTGGTTCATAAGCGACACTATTCTGGGCGAGTCGATACTGGCGTGAGCAGTTAACTCTCTGCTTGATGATATACTAGAGTTATGTATAAACGAATTCTTCTCAAACTATCAGGCGAACAACTTCAGGGCGATCAAGAAAGTGGCTTCGACCACAAACGAGCCAAATGGATAGCCGA
>CAZKHR010000105.1:0-1621 GCA_964552745.1 uncultured Candidatus Saccharibacteria bacterium
CTCGGGTATCTCTATGTGTTGTGGTTGATCGGCAAAGTTCATAACAACATACACGCGTTGATCTGCTAATTCTCGTTTAAATGCCAGTACGTAGCCACTGCCGACAAATATTTTCGTATATGAGCCTAGGCGAAGAACGGAACGTTGCCTGCGAAGACGTATTAGGCGACGGTAGAGAGACAGCATGGACGAACTATCGGCAAGTTCGGTTATTGCATTGATTGATTTACGGTTTTTATGGACTGGTAGCCATGGCGTGCCTTGCGTGAAACTTGCTTGTCGAGTATTATCCCACTGCATCGGTGTTCGCTCTAGGTCGCGTGTTGTGTCAGATGTATTTAGCGGACTAAAGGTGTCGCGAACCTGGTCGGGCGATAGTTCGCCATTTTCCATGCCAATTTCATCGCCATAATAAATCACACTGAGCCCTGGCAGAGTAAGGTTGAGTACTGCCATGGCCCGAGCTTTGTCTAAGCCAATTCGACTAACAATGCGGGGCTGATCGTGATTGCCCAGACAAAATACCGGTAGAGCGTCCTTGGTGGCATAGTTAATATATCGGTCAAGACCGTCACTGAGCATGTCAGCGTGCCAAGGCGACCGAATCAATTCCATGAAAAACGCACTAGCGACAATAGGGTTAACTTCGGCGGCCACTTGGTGATATTGATCATAAAAATCACCAATTTTATCATCTGGGTAAAACTCAAAAATCATCTGCTTGTTCTCGAATTCGTGGCAAACATCGGACAATTCTCTGAGATAGTTGGTGAAATTGGGGCCGTATTTACACTTGTTGTGAATGAAATGACCGTATTGGTCGGGGTTTTCGCCATGAAATTCTGGATTACGTGGGTCATCGGCCAAGTCGGGGTCTTTAGAGATTCCCCAGATTGCATCAACGCGCATACCGTCAACTCCAAGCTCGAACCACCATCGGGCGGTATCGGTCATTTCTTTCCGAAGGTTCGGATTGTCCCAGTTCAAGTCAGGTTGCGATGACAAAAATGAGTGGAGGTAGTACTGGCCGGTAGTCTCATCGTAGGTCCACGACTTGCCGCCAGATTGACTGAGCCAGTTATTTGGTTCACTGCCGTTACTCTTCGGATCTCGCCAGACATAATAATCACGCTTCGGGTTGTCTCTGCTACTTCGTGACTGTTTAAACCAGTCATGCTGGTCGGAGGTGTGACAGG
Source organism: uncultured Candidatus Saccharibacteria bacterium (assembly GCA_964552745.1). Taxonomy (GTDB): domain Bacteria; phylum Patescibacteriota; class Saccharimonadia; order Saccharimonadales; family Saccharimonadaceae; genus Nanosynbacter. Next base: position 1,197 of record CAZKHR010000105.1, read on the forward strand.
GGACAAAGTCAATCATTACTTTGATGCTTCGTTTGTGCGCTTCCTTTAGTAATGTTTTGAAATCATCGAGTGTACCATAATCCGGGTCAACCTGTTTATAGTCAGCAACATCATAGCCAAAATCACGCATCGGTGATGTAAAAAATGGCGATAACCAGATAGCATCAACACCGAGAATAAGCGATAAGTAGTCGAGTCGTGAGATAATGCCATTTAAGTCACCAATCCCATCATCGTTAGTATCTTGAAAGCTCCGAGGGTATATGTGATAAAGGGTATTTATGTCTCGCCAGGTGTTGTTCATAAGTTTAAGTATAAGCGAAATGTCGGTAAATTGCCAGGCTTGAGCAAAACCCAGTACCCCACTTTTGAGTGAGGTGCTTGCTTTGGTGGCTCCTCCCAGATTTGAACCCTGGCGGACGGAG
>CAZKHR010000106.1:0-1547 GCA_964552745.1 uncultured Candidatus Saccharibacteria bacterium
GCGCCTCTGTTGCCAAAGATCGTGAAACAAATCGTTCTCGCGGCTTTGGCTTTGTCACGTTTGTTGACGAAGCTAATAACCAGAAAGCTATTGACCAGTTAAATGGTAAGGAGCTTGATGGCCGCGCAATCACAGTCAATGTTGCTCGCCCTCGTGATGACAAACCTCGTCGCGATAACGGTGGCAGCCGCGACAACGGCGGTTCATTCCGTCAGCGCAGCTGGTAATCCCAGCCTGGCTTTCAAAAACTCCGATCATTTGGTCGGAGTTTTTGGTTTACTAGTCTTAAAAATGCAACTCTCATAGCTCTTCGTAGCCTAGCTCTGTTAAAAGATTTCTCATTTGCACGATAGGGCGCAACTTCAAGTAAACTTCGTCATACTTTTCTTCACTTAGCTCACTTCTGGTTAATCCGCCATAACCGTCAGGCTCGAATATACGATCGGTGCCAATACCAAGTCTACCCCGCGGATGATCAGCTACCTGACCGTATATTCTATTTATAAAAACTTCCGTCCTATCAGCATCTTTATAAGCAATCGTCGAAACTACACTCGCCCTTCGGCTCTCCAAAATATCAGCAATTCGACACATCTTCTCCAAATTCTCCTCAGAACCTACAAAAAACTTCGTAAACGGCCCAGGCAGATTGTCATAATCTTCCAGACAAAAACCAAAATCATCAACAATGACTGGCTTTCTCGCCTTTTCATAGGCCTGCTCGACCTTGCGAAGTGCCACTTCAGAAAAATCAGTCGATTGTATTTCATCCAAATCAATTTTTTGATGAACAATCGGTACTCCCAAAAGCCTCGCATACTGTTCAGCTTTATGCGGATTACCAGTAATGAAAGTTATCTTACTCATCACTCACCCTCTCAAAACGCAGCACCTCATCGCCCTCTAGCACTACTTTCTCTGTAAATATCCGGTAAGGTCTCGCGAACAACTCAAACTCATTTTCATAGAGTGGTCGATAAATAACCATAGCCTCGCTAGTCTCTACCTCTAGCGCCACACCGATAACTTCATAAAGTCGACCCGTTTTAGCATGCCTGTATGTGCCTTTTTCCAGGTGTGGCAATTTTGAATTTAAATCCTGGCTCACGACTCAACCTTTCCATTATCATCTTGGTCAAGGACGAGGTTCAATAATGCCAATGCACCGGCTCTACTCTTAGCTACCGTTAAGAAACGATTTTTATGACAAAATACTGCATCTCCTATCCCAGTAACTCGAACCAAGTCATCATCACGAAGCCCTGCCCATGACTCTGGGAATGGTCTTTTGACATCATACGTGCTGCCAGCAACATTAACAGCATAAAGTCGCCACGTGTCTAAAACTTTATCTGGAAAAAGCAGAAATTCCAAGCCATCGATATTAGAAATCATGTCGTTCATAACTATAGCTTTGTCTAGCTCAGCATATCTCGTATCAATTGAAGACTGTTGAGCCGATCTGACTTGCTTAGCCACTTCAAAGTCATCACCTAGACGCACAACCATGCGTTCCAAAATGCCGGATGCGAAATCAACTGCGGCCC
>CAZKHR010000107.1:0-1527 GCA_964552745.1 uncultured Candidatus Saccharibacteria bacterium
ATATAAGCCTAAACTTATATCTGATATACTACAGTAGTATGCAAAATAATCTCTGGCTCAATAAGCAGTTGAAGCTGCCATCGATTTCGGTTCGTAAAGGGTTGATTTTGGTGGTGGTGTACTTTTTGCTTGCAGTCGGGGTGTCAGTTTTTCTGTCAAACGATCCAGATTGGGGACGGTGGCATATTAGTTATTTGGGTGAGGGAAGTTCGACTTCTGCCCACTTCTTTAACGCCTCAATGATGGTTGGTGGTTTTTTATTTGCCTGGTTTAGTCTTTTGTTTCATGGCCATCTTGTGTCGATAGGCGCAAGGGCTCCAAAATTAATTACTGCTAGTTTTTTGCTTATTTCAGCTTGTATATACCTGATTGGCCTATTTCCGCGCAGTGTTGGTATATTCCCGCATGATATTTTTGGTCACACTATTTACTTTTCATTTCTGGTCTTGTGTTTGGCAACACCTTGGACATTGCCAGGTCAAAAAAGGTGGTTCTATATCGTTTCCTATCTGTTCTATATAGCAATGCTCGCGCTTTTTGTAATGTATTGGACGGGGGTTAGCGCTAGTTTGTATTTGGCGGAAGCTGCTAACTTTGTCTTTTTTGTCGGCTGGACTGCCTTACTGCTGTCTCAGGAGAAGGTATATGAACGACTCGCGTAATGTCATTGATGAACTTAAGGGATTGCCGGAGTCGGAGATTATTGAGGTGCTCGATGGGCGTAGTCACGAATTGGTAGTCGCACTGGAAAACACCGAACGAGACTTTAGCATGGGTACGATAGTTCGTAGCGCCAACGCTTTTGGCGTGCGTCATGTTTATATAATTGGTCGGAAGCAGTGGAATAAGCGTGGTGCGATGATGACCGACAAATACCTGCACCTGCACTATATATCGACCACCGAGGAGTTTATTGAACTTATGCGGAAGCAGTCGCGCTTGATTGTCGCTGTAGATAATGTCGCTGGTAGTGTGCCATTGGGACGGACGAAATTGCCTGAACGTGCGGTTTTGGTATTTGGTCAAGAGGGGCCGGGGATTTCTGCTGAATTAGCCCGGCAAGCTGATCAACTTGTGGCAATCGAGCAATTTGGCTCAACTCGCTCACTAAATGTAGCAACAGCGGCGACGGTAGCGATGTATGCTTGGCTGCAACAGCATATATTGACAAAGTAGCTAAACTATGATAGAGTGGAAGTATAGGGTCAGAAAGCTGACTTCACTTGACAGTGGTTTCAGTAAAATGACACAATAGGATTAATCATGAGCAATTTATCTACACAGAGCTATAAAGGTACACGCGATTATCTTCCAGAAGAGAAACGATTGCAAAACTATATTTTCAACGTTTGGCGTCAGACGGTTGAAAGTTTTGGTTATGAAGAGTACGGTGCGCCAATTTTAGAGCCAATTGAGCTTTATCTGGCAAAGTCCGGCCAAGAACTAGCTGGCGAGCAGACGTATCTGTTTGAAGATCGTGGTGGGCGGACGGTGGCGATTCGCCCAGAGATGACACCATCGATTTCG
>CAZKHR010000108.1:0-1515 GCA_964552745.1 uncultured Candidatus Saccharibacteria bacterium
ACTGGCGACCCCGAAGGCGAGATTACTGAAACTGGAACACCACTTGCTCAAGGACGGACCTTGAGCAAAACAGAGGTAGAGGGGGTGTTGGGGCGATTTGTTGGAGAGATTCGGCAGACGCCGCCGGCCTATTCGGCGATTAAAATTGGTGGTGAGCGAGCGTATAAGTTGGCACGGAGAGGTGAGGTTTTTGCTATGCCTGAACGCAAGGTGACAATCTATAGTTTAGACCTTCTTGATTATAATTTTCCATCGCTAAAAATTCGCGCTCATGTCAGTAGTGGTACCTACATTCGGACATTAGCCGAAGATATTGGTCGTGCGCTTGGAATTGGGGCGTATTGTCGTGAGCTGAGACGCACTAAAGTTGGAGATTATGATGTCGTACAAGCAAAAGCACTAGAAAGCTTGGGTATTTTATCATGAAACAGTATAATATATATATGAGAAACCGAGGCTTTACTGTCGTTGAATTGATTATTGTAATCGTGTCTATAGCGATTTTGGCATCAATTACCTTAGCGTCTTACAACTCTTCGCGCGACAGCGCTATGGACGCTCGGATCCGTTCAACTGCGAGAACGGTGGGTGACGCGATTGCCCTGCATGAGTCTAAAAATGGCAGTTTGTCTTTTGCTGAGGGTGCCTTGGGCAAGAGTAGTGGTGCTGACAGCGTACTGATTCCGAAATATCTACGAACTGGCTATAGGGATGATATTACCAGCAAGAATTCAGTTAGTGCTAATGATATCTTTGTTTGGTACCCATGCAGTGATAGTTCGGGCGGTTTTGCAGTTTTTGCGTCCCTCAACGATCCCAAGGAGGAGGACATTGCTAATCTTAATAAACTTCGTACGGATTGTTTTGAAACCGATGCGATACGGAATTCAAAAGTTCCAATAACTGGTAGTACGAAGTACAATTTTGCGCAGATGTTTTGATTTGCAATAATTCACTCTGGCTGGTATAATCAAAAAGCTATGATAACTAAAGAAAACAAGCAGCAAGCGATTGCTTTGACTCAGGTCAATCAAGACGATGTCGGTAGCCCGCAGGCACAGGTGTCGATTTTGACGGCTCGTATCAAAGAGGTTACAGAGCATCTTAAGGTCAATAAGCGTGACTTTATGGCTCGTCGTGGCTTGGTACAAATGGTAGGCAAGCGCAAGCGCCTCCTCAAATACCTTGAGCGAACCGATTTTGAGGGTTATAAGGTGGTCGTTGCCAAGTTAGGTCTACGTAAGTAATCGATTTGGTTAAGATAAAATCCCTCCTTTGGTAGGAGGGATTTTTGTTTTTGGTTTTCGTGAGGCTAGCTAGCTAGATCTCGTTTTCTGCGTACCAGTATCACTACTAAGGTCACTCCGGTCAGCAGCATACCGCCGCCGATTGCTAGTAGGGCAGGGAGGTTCACTCCAGTCTCCGCCAACCCACCAGCCTGGTTAAGGTCGTCTAGTGTGCCCATGTAGCCAATTACGATTGGGTCGATGATGATGCCATTTGCTGTGCCATCCT